>NZ_WJID01000044.1:0-57183 GCF_010994055.1 Gracilibacillus thailandensis
CGCCATATCACAAATCCAAGCATTAAACCGCCAAGATGCAATTATTTTATTGGAGAATGATTTACCTGACACATATAACGAATAAGAAGGTATCGTTTCAGAAGAAAGATATGATATAAGTCAAAAATCTCCTGTTTATTTTAAAAATACAAAATGCATCTTCAGCAAATATAGTATAAATGGAAGTCCCAGATAACTTTAAATACTAATTTGCAAGGTGCATTTACCTGACATTACAAATAGAACGTATCTTTCCGTCTTTACTCGATTTGATATCTTTACACTTCTCCCCCTATTCATATCCGATTTAAAACAAAATAAGATTTCATTCAATGAAAATGATATAATACACATAACAGACTGTTCTTGATGAGGTGTAATATGAAACATTCGAATGATAAAGAATGGGATATTATAGATGAGGATTTGTACGAAGAGTTAGATCCAGAAGAAATGTATGAGCTAGTGCAAGAGGAACGCCAAAAGCTGAAAGAAAACGAGAACAAAGAAGCAGAGCAGAAAAAAAAGCCACTTGTTCCAAAATGGGGGATATGGTTGATTGCAATAGCAATGTTTATTCAAGTCATTGCAATCCTTCCACAAACTTTTTCGATCCCAGCTATTGAGTTTATTCAAACATCTGCACGCTTAATGCAGGACGAAACGGTACAACAATATCGGGAAGCAGTTGTTGTTATTGAGGGAGAGGATAACAAAGGAACTGGTTTTTCGATATCGGATGATGGTTATATCATCACTAACTATCATGTAATAGAGGACCAGCCAAGGATCACTGTCGCTTTTCAGGAAGAAGGTTTGTATAATGGTGAAGTAATAGAAACCTATCCAGAAATAGACCTTGCTCTATTGGACATAGAGGCGGAAAATCTCCCCTACTTGGAACTAAGTGAGCAAAATGGTGAAGATCTGCTGGAAAAGGTTCTATTTATCGGTAATCCGCTACGTTTTAATGGTATTGCCAATGAAGGGGACTTAATAGGAAAGACACAACTGTCTACTTGGGAGAGGCCAGTCTATATGTTAGATGCACCAGTTTATCGGGGGAATAGTGGTAGTCCGGTATTAGATGAGCAAGGGGAAGTCATTGCAGTTGTTTTTGCAACTCAAAAGAATGAGGAACACGGCCGAGTAGGATTAGCCGTTCCAATAGAATATATGAATATTAATCAATAATTCGTTTAGACTCTCAGTTTTACTGGGAGTTTGTTTATTATAGGACAAACCCCACGGAAAGAGAAGTGGGCATTCGGAGTGATGGTCAAGCAGTTGAAATAATTTCATAATGGCTGTCAGAGGAATCATAAATCTTTAGCAGTTAGTGATAAAAACGGAACGGTTTTTTCTCACCTTGGAAAAAAGATATTGATCCCCGCTATTTTAAAGAGATAGGTTCAAATGGACTAGTTAATGTGATGAAATTTCTGTGTATATTTTATCATAATAAGTAAATGTATCTATTTTTTGAAAATAAAATTTAATGAATTGTAATTGAATCATGGTAGATAGAAACAAAATTTTCTTTTATTCTGGATAAAGTGACAAAATAAACTGGTGAAAATATACTTAATTTTTATAGATAACAGACAAAAAATCATAAATACAATACGAATTTATAAAGGACTGGTGGTGCCGAATATGATAGAAAGCCAGTTAATCGATAAAGAATATAGATTAGAAGACCAAATTGAATTAATACAGCGAGGTGATGAGCATTTACGAAATGATATAATCGAAGCATATCAACCGTTTATTGCAAAATGCGTTTCCGATGTATGCAAAAGATATATCAAAAAACAAAATGATGAGTTTAGTGTCGGGATGATTGCTTTTAATGAAGCAATAGAAATGTATTCAAGGGAGAAAGGTTCTTCATTTCTTGCATTTGCTCAAGTGATTATTAAACGCAAAGTAATTGACTATATCCGGAAAGAACAGCGACAATATATGTATCCGGCATTAAATATGAATGACGAAGATGAATTGGAAGAAAGTCCGTTACAAATATCTGAAGCCAAAAAAATATTTGAACTGGAAGAAGAATCCTGGAATCGCAAGCAAGAAATTCTCGAATTATCAGAACATCTAAAGAAGTATAAAATTTCGTTCAAAGAACTTACCGAAATATCACCGAAACACCAAGATGCGCGTGAATCGGCAGTGTATGCTGCGAAACAATTAATAAATGACCAAGATTTAAAAGAATATGTACTTCGTAAAAAAAGAGTACCGATTAAACAATTATTAAAGCTTGTACCTGTCAGCAAAAAAACATTGGAGAGAAATCGAAAGTATATATTAACGGTCTTTATTATCCTTACAGGTGATTATGTTTATTTAAGAGAATACCTTGAGGGGGTAGATCTGTGAAAAAAGGAATAATTGTGGAACATAAATCACGGTATACAATCGTGATGGACAAAGATGGTGTGTTCCACAAAGCAATACCAATGAAGGAAAAAGATATTGGTATGGAAACCTTGTATCAACAAAAACAATCCATCTGGCAATCATTTTTTCTGTTTTTTAAAGGACCAATAAAGTGGCAACTTGTTCCTATGGTGTTAATATGTTTACTGTTGATAAGCCCATTGTACATATGGGTAGCAGATGAAAAGGCTTATGCAGTAGTTAGTATTGATATCAATCCAAGCATGAATATTACGATTGACGAAAATTATCATGTGTTGGACGTTGAACCGATGAATGAGGATGCTGAGCAATTGATGGATAATTTGGAGGTAAAAAATCGTACCATAACATCTTTAACAGATGAAATTCTTAACATAATAACAATGGACAGAGAAGAGCCAGAGGCTGATCGTCCGGTTTTAATGGCCGTAAGCTATATTGATGAAGAAAAACAGGACCATCATTTTGAAGATGAATTAGGTAGTTATTATCAACATCTAGGATACCAAGTAGCCATTTATGAAGTTTCAGAAGAACTTAGAACACAATCTGAACTAGAACATGTATCAATGAACGAATTAACAGCACAGTCGTTAGAGGTAAGTGGAGGATCAGATGTCAAGCAAGTAGCAACTGAAAATGATACGCCTAAAACTTCCTTAAATACTGAGGAAAGAGAACTAATTGAAAATTTTTATAATCATAATAAGCAAGACCAAGAGGAAGAGGCTACTCAAGAAGAGATCGAAATTGATGAAACGGAACATGAAGAGAATGAAGAAGACATAGAGGAAACTAATGAAGGCGAATCGAAAAAAGAGACAAACGATCCTGTGATTTTACCTGCTAATGCAAGTGAACGTGCTAAAGAACAAATCTCAACGAATAATGGCAAAAAGAAAGATAATAACGGTAAAAAAGTGAGTGAAAAAAACAAAGCAAAGAAAAACGATAATGGTAAAGGGCAAAAGTCTAAATCAAAGTCAAAAGGAAAAAAGCAGAATCATAATAAACAGCATGACAAAAGTCATAGAGATAAAAAATCAAAAGGCAAACAGGATAACAGATTGAATAAATCAAAAATTAATCATAACAACAAATCAAATAAAAAAGATAAATCGCATCCTGGTAAAGGCCATAACAAATAAGCTTGAACTGTCATCGTTATTAGAGGTGACAGTTTTTATATTGGTTTAACTTCCACCTACTTGTAAACAAGAAGGCTTGTCACCATTAAAACTTGGCGACAAGCCTTTTTACATAATCGAACAAGCTCCGCGAATTAGGAGTGTCTCTTGGTTCGACGATTTTCTACTGTGAAGTAAGGCTCATTTGGCTGACTAATGCATGGTCAATATATTGCATTAGTTGTTCATGAGAAGTGATCAGGTATTCCTGTGAGCTTGGGTAGTGATAAGCATGTAAAAATTGTTCAATTTTTTTTGACAGCAAGTCATCATTAGTACGGACCATTAACACAAGCAAATCATCCCATTGCCCCCATAACGTATAATATAATGCTTTATCGTAGTCGATATTCAACAGATAATCCCCCTTTTTTTATATTGGTTGTATTCATTTTAGTTGGGGAATCATTAATTAGTGTGTGCGGTTTACAATGAAAAAGTCTAAAGAACTGTTGGTGTCGTTACCAAATATTAATTAACATAAGTCATTTTGTTTCTATCCATACTATTGATGATCATAAAAAAGGAGGGAAACAGATGAAGTTATCAAAGCCTGCTTTAGCGCTGACTTTCGCTACAACCTTAACAACTCTTGTAGCATGCGGCGGAAATGAATATGGCCAAGAAAATGGAGAATATAATGGTAATCCAGCACAACCGATAGGATACAACCAAACATCTAATGATCCAGCTAATGATCGAGCTAATAATAGAAATCAAACGACAGATCCAGCCCGCGGTCAAGATAATATTAACCGTAATACACGTGCAAATGAGAACAACCAATTCATGTTTGATGGCAGAACGAATCGAGATGCCGACAATATGACTAACTCCAGACGTGATGGTACTAACTATGATATAGCAGATGAAGCTGCAGAAAAAATTCAGTCTCAGGTTCAGGAAATTGACCGTGTTTATGTATTAACAACAGATAATAATGCCTATGTAGCGGCATCTTGGGATAAACGAACAAATAATGATAATCCTAACCGAAAGAATGACGAATTAACGGAAGAAACAAGAGAAGATATTACAAAAGCAGTAAAATCTGTTAACAATGATATTGACAATGTCTATATTTCAACGAACCCAGATTTCTTTGACTTAGCAGATGAGTATGCTAATGATGTAAACAGAGGCGAGCCAGTAGAAGGATTTTTCAGACGTATTGGAAATATGATCGAAAGAGTTTTCCCGAATAATGAAGAATAATTAAGGATGAGCAAGTATCTGCGGATACTTGCTCTTTTTTTCTTGTAAAGAAAGTATAAAATTTGCCCAGATGTCTAACTCCGAACGCCCGAAAACTAGTCGACTTCACGAACCGCCCTACGATAAGTCATCATCGGTTCGTAAACTTACTGTGATTCCTTTATCTCAGTTGATTCGCTCCAGTCGAAACGGTCGCCTTCGCTATTCTTTTTCTACAACGAATAACAGAAAAAGGATATTGGGTTTTATAAAACTTATTAGTAATTTCCTATGCCATACCTTGCACTTTCACAGGGATGACAACTCAAACTGCCAGATCTGACAAATGTTGTAGCACATGTATAAAGCGAAGGCCGCCCCCTTCCACTCCTGTGGGAATCGTTTGACCTGAAGATCCACTTTTTTGAGCGGTTTTGGCTTGAAAAAGTTAGCTGAAGGGCAAACCCCACAGAAAGAGAAGGGGCAGCCGGAGCGGTGATCAAGCTGTTCAAATATTTCCTCACTCATTACTACTAAATTAATAAAGGACCGGCGGGGTTAGCCGGTTTCATCCGTGTCGTATTTTTGCATATTAAGGCTATTTATGCTATATTAGTGTCAATTCCGATAAAACAGAGTAAAATAGTATGGATTAACATAGATGGAGGAGTTTACCATGGGGAGAGAGTTTTTGGAAGTGTTTGAAGAGTGGGCTTCTACGTATGATGAGGCAGTTACGGGTCACGACCCTCAGTATAGAGATGTATTCGAAGGATATGATACAATATTAAAGGAAGTTGCTCAGCTAGCAGAAGGAACGGTAATGGAATTCGGTGTTGGCACGGGTAATTTAACAGAAAAAGTGTTAGCGAAAGGATTACCTGTGATTGGTGTTGAACCATCTGATCCGATGAGGGAGTTAGCGAAAGAAAAATTACCTCAATTAGATTTATACGAAGGTGATTTTCTTGAGTTTCCATTACCAAGTAAGCCGGTGAATACGATTATTAGTACGTATGCTTTTCACCATTTAACGAAAGCTGAGAAGAACAAGGCGGTTGCTAAATTTTATTCCTTGCTAGCTAATGGTGGGCGCGTTGTATTTGCTGACACGGTTTATGAAAATGAACAGGCAGAACAACAAATTAAACAAGAAGCACATGAGTTAGGCTATCACGATTTACTGGAGGATTTAAACAGAGAATACTATCCTCAATTAGAGGAAATTCGAGAGCTGTTTGAACAAAATGGATTTCATTTTGAAGCGAAACAACGAAATAAGTTTGTCTGGTTATTTGTAGCTGAAAAATTCGAAGAGGAGTGATGGAAAGATGACTAAAAAAATGAATGTTGAAAGTTTTAATTTAGATCATACGAAAGTAAAAGCACCATATGTACGCCTTGTAGGGGTTACTACAGGACAAAATGGAGATAAAGTGTACAAATATGATATTCGCTTTTGTCAGCCAAATAAGGACCATATGGATATGGCAGGATTGCACTCAATTGAACACTTAATGGCAGAAAATATTCGCAACCATATGGACAATGTGTTGGATATCAGTCCAATGGGCTGCCAAACTGGTTTTTATCTCGCTATTCTAAACAATGACAGTTTTGAGGATGTTGTAGAAGCGTTAGAGAAAACATTGCAAGATGTATTAGAAGCAACAGAAGTACCAGCATGTAATGAAGTCCAATGTGGCTGGGCAGCTAACCACAGCTTAGAAGGGGCAAAAGACATTGCTAAGAACATGTTAGCTGGAAAAGATGAATGGCACATCGTGTTTGCTGAATAAAAGAGGGATTAAGATTGGCACTTTATAAAAATATACAACAATTGATCGGCGGTACACCGTTAATGGAGTTATCGAATTTCGAACTCCCAGACGGTGTACGACTTTTTGCGAAGTTAGAATTCTTTAATCCTGGCGGCAGTATTAAAGATCGCTTAGGAATCAATTTGATCGAAACAGCATTGGAATCTGGTGAGTTGCAACCAGGTGGAACGATTATCGAACCTACTGCTGGTAATACAGGGATCGGAATTGCTTTAGCTGCAGTTAATAGAGGATTTCGCGTTATTTTTGTTGTTCCTGAACACTTTAGTCAGGAAAAGCAAGTATTAATGCAAGCTTTAGGAGCAGAAATTATCCACACACCTAAAGATGAGGGGATGCGTGGAGCAATCGAGAAAACAAAACAGCTGCTTTCAGAAATCCCGAACAGTTATGCCGCGCAACAATTTGAAAATCCAGCAAATCCTGAAACGTATTACAAGACAATAGCACCTGAAATTGAACAAGACTTAAATGGTGAGGTTTCAATTTTTGTTGCAGGTGCAGGAACAGGTGGCACCTTTATGGGAGCTGCTCGATATTTTAAAGATCAAAATCCAGAAACAAAAACAGTAATTGTGGAACCTGAAGGATCGATTATTGCTGGAGGCGAAGCAGGAGCACATCGAACGGAAGGAATCGGTATGGAATTTTTACCAGACTATATGGATCGTGCATTATTCGATGCAATCCATACCATTGATGATGCTGATGCGTTTGATATGGTAAAGCAACTGGCAGAAAAAGAAGGCTTGCTAGTAGGGAGCTCATCAGGAGCAGCAATGGTTGCCGCCTTACGAGAAGCGAAAAAAGCAGAACCTGGCAGCAACATTGTTACCATTTTTCCTGATAGTAGTGAGCGATATTTAAGTAAAGATATTTATCAATGATGATAGCCGTCCGAAGTTTTTCAAAGAAGAAGGATAACGGACGCTGACACCCGAATCCGCTTGGACGTATCACAATTATATGTTTGATTCGTAGGAGGTATAGTGATGAAACGTAAAACAAAAATGGTACATGGTGGTATCACAGGAGATGAAAGAACTGGTGCTGTATCTGTACCGATTTATCAAGTAAGTACGTATAGACAACCTGAAGCTGGAAAACACACTGGTTATGAATATTCCAGAACAGGTAATCCGACACGACATGCATTAGAAACAGTTACTGCAGAGCTAGAGAATGGTCATGCAGGCTTTGCTTTTGCATCAGGAATGGCAGCAATTACAACTGTGATGATGTTACTAAAAGCTGGTGATCATGTCGTATTAACAGACGATGTATATGGTGGAACCTATCGTTTAACAACAAAAGTGTTGAATCGTATTGAATTGGGACACACTTTTGTTGATACAAGTGATATCGAAGCGGTAGAAGCAGCGATTAAGCCCAATACTAAAATGCTATATATTGAAACACCAACTAACCCGCTGTTGAAAGTAACCGACCTGAAAAAAATGAAAGAACTTGCTGATAAGTATAACCTTTTATTAGTGGTTGATAATACATTCGCGACACCTTATTTGCAAAATCCATTAGACTTCGGTGCAGATATTGTCTTACACAGTGCAACGAAATATATCGGTGGACACAGTGATGTGGTTTCAGGGCTTGTTGCTGTAAAGGACGAACAACTAGCAGAAGAAATTCACTTTGTTCAAAACTCTGTTGGTGCTGTTTTAGGTCCACAGGATTCATGGTTATTAATGCGCGGTATCAAAACATTAGGATTGCGAATGGAAGCAATCGAGAAAAATGCAAACAAAATTGCTGCTTATCTTGACCAACATCCAAATGTCGAGAAAGTATATTACCCTGGTTTAGCATCACATGCAGGGCATGATGTTGCTAAACAACAGGCAGAAGGATTCGGAGGTATGATCGCATTTGATGTTGGAAGTGGCGAAAAAGCGGATCAAGTATTGAGTAGAGCTGATTATTTCACCTTAGCGGAAAGTCTTGGTGCAGTAGAAAGTTTAATTTCGATTCCAGCACGCATGACACATGCTTCAATTCCAAAAGATCGTCGTGAACAATTAGGCATTACTGACGGATTAATTCGGCTATCCATCGGAATTGAGGATGTCGATGATTTAATAGAAGACTTAGCAAAAGGTTTAGACTAACAATAAAAACACTTATCTCTTGTTTCAAGAGATAAGTGTTTTTATAAATTGCTTCATAACGAGGACTCCCAAGTTAATCTTGGCTGAGCGCGGACATTTGTTCCACTATTTGTGACAAAAAGACCATTTTTAAGGTGGTCGCGGACATCTATTCCGCTATTCATCGGAAATAGTGCTAATAGAAGCCAAAATGAAGCAAATAAGGGATTCAATGTCCGCAACCATGGAAAAATAGGTGATTTTCAGTCAAATAACGAACTAAATGTCCGCTCAATCACAGTATGTATCTAATGCTATTCTGTTATAATCTCATATCCTTGTTGTTGCAACATTTGCACCGATCTTTGCAGGCTAATAAAATCGCTAGCTCCATCTTCCATCATTGCTCCTGTTAATTCCGCAATGTCATCAGGATTAGCTGTTTCAAAGTCTACTTTTGTCGTCTCGACGATTTGCTCCTCTTGATAATCAATGCTATGTGATAAACCTTCTATGTCTTGATACTGAGCCACACCTTCTTCGAACATAGCCTCCGCTTCCTCTTTATCAGCTATTTCTAATAGATCATAAGGAATAATACTATCTGCAGTTTGTTCGATAACTCGGTCCCCTTCAGCTTTATAAGCAATTTTAGAGACCATGCCTTCTTGTTCAAGTTGCAGCGTTACATTGTTTTCACCATCGGGATCAATATCTAAATCAAAAGAAGCTGTATCATTATCAGTTTCTATATTATCTTCATTTAAGTCCTCGATATCCGCTTCTTCCTCTGTAGCAGTATCCTCTTCAACTACTTCCTCATCAGTGTTTTCAGTTGTTTCAGTACTGTCATTCTCGGTACCCTCTTCGTTACTATCAACATCATCAGAATTACAAGCAACTAGCGTAATGCTGATAAGTAATGTAAGACAAAACATCATCCATTTTTTCAATCCATATCTTCCTTTCTTTTGAAATTTAGTAAAATGTTAGGTGCATAAACACAATGATAAATTAATTATCCTTTTTTAGCAACAATTACCATATTAATCCTCTCTCTTTTTTTTTACGTTAAACTTTTTTAATGAATGATTCCCCAATTCCATGTTAAACTATGGAAAGGTAGAAGGGAAAGGAATGTGATCAATATGAAAGAAGTAATGGAGTATCTTGAGAAATATAAGGAGCAACATTTAGAAGAGCTTCAACATTTTTTACATATACCAAGTGTCAGCACAGATTCAACTCATAAAGAAGATGTCAAAACAGCAGCCAAGTTTGTAGCCGACTATTTAAAGAACGCAGGCTTTGAAACCGTCGAAGTTCAAGAAACAAAAGGTCATCCACTTGTATATGCTGAATGGATGAATGCTGGAGAGGACGCACCAACTGTTTTATTTTATGGTCATTATGATGTGCAGCCACCAGATCCACTTGATCAGTGGGAAAGTGATCCTTTTGAGCCTGAAGTTAGAGATGGAAGGATCTATGCTCGTGGTGCCAGTGATGACAAAGGGCAAGTGTTTATGCACCTTGTAGTCTTGAAAGCATTTCTAGAAACGAAAGGCTCATTGCCAATCAATGTCAAAGTTTGTGTAGAGGGAGAAGAAGAGATCGGAAGTGCCAATCTTTATGATATTCTACATGAACAAAAAGAAAAATTTCAAGCTGATTTCGCGGTCATTTCTGATTCAGGAATGGTTGCTAAGGATCAACCAACCATTCTATATGGATTAAAAGGTTTCACTGGATTGGAATTTACTTTGAAAGGACCTGACAATGATCTGCATTCAGGTCTATACGGTGGTGCGGTAAAAAATCCCGCAATAGCAATGGCGCAGTTGTTAGCTACGATGAAAAATGAAGAAGAAGTTGTCCAAGTTGCTCATTTTTATGATCAGGTTGAACCTTTATCCGATGAGGAACGTACGTTAATTAAAGATGCCCCAAGTGAGGATTACGAAGAGTCTACTGGAGTGAAAGAAACTGTTTCGGAAAAAGGCTATACGGCAAAAGAGCACACGATGGCCAGACCGACTTTAGAAATCAATGGTTTATATAGTGGCTATCAAGGAGAGGGAACCAAAACGATTATTCCGTCAACTGCTACCGCTAAACTAACATGTCGTTTAGTACCGGGACAGGATCCGAAAGAAATTCAGGATTTATTAGTAAAGCATTTGGAGCAACATGTCCCAAAAGGTGTAGAGTTAACCATTAAACGGGAACCATTATCAGCAAAAGCATATAAAGTGGATCCTGGACATCCGCTAATTACGAAAGCAGCGGAAAGCTTTAAAGAAACTTTTGAAAAAGAAGCAGTATATGTTAGAATGGGTGGCTCTATCCCAGTTGTAGAATGGATTGACTCGATTTATCAAATTCCTGTCGTATTACTGGGATTCGGAACGCCGGATGATCGCTTACATTCACCAAATGAAAGCTTTCCAGTTGCCCATTTCGATAAAGGAATGAAGACGATTGTCCATTATTGGGAGAAAGTTAAATATCTTAAACAATAAAGTGAGACTATGATCAGTGATGGTCTTACAGTGATAAACTATGGTGTTTGTGAATCTTTCATCATAGGTAATGGAGGATAACTTAACATGTCAATCTTGTGGATTGTTTTATTACTGATCATCGTTATGGTGAGCCATCAATTCTATACACGTTATGTACCGATTAAAGGGATACCGTGTGTGGAGATAGATAAGAAGCGAAATCGGGAGAAATTAATGGTAGATATTCGTGACTATCAAGAGGCAGACAATGATAAAGTAGCAGAAGCGGTTGTAATTCCAATTCCATACCTAAGAAGACATTTTCACGAAATTCCTTCTAGGTCAGTTCATATTGTTGCTTCCAACCATGTCGAAAAGAATTTAGCAATTCGTTTTTTGAAACAAAAAGGGTTTGAAATAACAGGATATACTCTTACGAAATGTAGATGTAAGAAAAAGATAGGGAAACTAGCATAATTAGGAAAATAAACTTTACTTATTGTTTGAAAATAAGTAAGGTTTATTTTTTTGTCTAAAAGCCGTGTTCGATATATGATACAATAGTCTTGAATACATCGTTGGAACAGGGAGAGGAGATATAATGTTGAATCGGGCTAGTATATTAGTCGTGGATGATGACGCTGATATCCGACATTTGATTGGGATATATTTACAAGAAGCGGGGATGCAGTATAAAGAAGCAAAGAGTGGAACAGAAGCTTTAATCTTACTAGAAAATGAATCATTCGATTTGATCATTCTTGATTTTATGATGGATGATGCAGATGGATTACATGTATTGAACTTTCTTCATGCACACCAAATAGAGACACCTATTATTGTATTAAGTGCTCTTACAGAAATTAAAGGAAAAATAGAAAACTTAGGATTAGTTGCAGATGATTACGTTGCTAAGCCATTTATTCCGAATAAGCTTATCGCTCGTGTTATCGCAATCCTTCGAGGATCACAAAATCCTTCAACCATTGTATCGTTGAACCGTATTGAATGTGGACCGATTATTTTAAATGAGCGTTCACGATCCGTTGAGAAACATAAAATAAAATATAGCTTATCTCAAACGGAATGTGATTTACTATCTATGTTTATGCGCCATCCTGGACAAATTTTTACGAAAGATGAAATGTATACTTTGGTATGGAAGCATGACATTTTTGATACAAATAAGCTAGATACTCATATTCAATCTTTACGAAATAAAATAGAAGATGATCCAAAATCGCCTCAGCATATTAAAACAATTCGCGGGATTGGTTATCGTTTTGAAGGTGAATAGCTAATGAAACTGTCTTCCAAGCTATGGATTTATTTTATTATTAGTAGTATTACAGCAGTGATACTATTTATCAGTGTTAGTCTTCTTATAGGTAAAGTTAGTCGAACAGGATACACCAATGAAACATTAGAGACACTTGCAAATCAAGTAATTAGCGAAATCACACTTGCCGACAGGATTACTCCATCTTCTCTTGTTAAAACAATGGACGAATATCATTCTGATCATCCTTCAGTCCAATTTGAGTGGCTTAACACAGAGGGAATGATCCTATACTCCTCCAGCGATCGAACACAGCCTTATAGTTTTTCTGCATACAGTGATCTATTTATTAATGAACCATTCAACCTATGGATTCCAGAACATGATGTTAATTTGATTTATCGAACACAAATAAATGATCTTTCCTATTATTTGCATTTACAAGTCCCAAGTGAAGCAATGAATGATAAAGCTGTTTATTTTTATGTCCGTGAATGGTCTGCTTTTTTCACTCTTATTGTCCCATTTCTTGCTTTCATCATAACGCCTTATTTTTTTACTTATTTTTTCTTTTTTAAATTACGCAAGCGCTTAAAAAAATTGAATGAGGGATTATCTAAAACGACTCTTGACCAACAGATAGAAATTGATGATCAATCGATGGATGAAATTGGACAATTGAGTCAACATTTCAATATAATGTCCAGACGGATTCATGAGCAAGTCACTAAGATTCAAGAGCAAGAAGAAAAACGAAAAGCGTTAATTTCAAATCTATCTCATGATCTACGAACACCTTTGACGAATATACTTGGTTATGCTGATTCCATTCAAAACGGACTGTACAAAGATGAAAATGAGCTTAAGGGACATGCTAAGGTAATTGTTCGTCGCTCGCAATACATGGAGAAATTGATTAATACATTATTTGAAGTTTCTCAATCCGATTTGCATGGTATTCTACCACAGAAAGAATCTTGCAATGTACCAAGTATGTTACGAAAAATTTTGACTGAATATCTACCAGTTCTTGAAGCGAAACATATCCATATGGACATTGAAATTCCCGACGGTTCAAATAGCATTATGATAGATCCTCATTTAATTGAAAGAGTAATACGTAATTTGTTAGATAATGCGATTAAGCATGGTGAGAGCGGCAATTATATCAGAGTAAATTATATGGAGGATGATAATCAAGTAAAGGTTGCTATCATAGATCATGGAAAAGGAATTCCTCCTGAACAAATCCCTTTTTTATTTGACCGTTTCTATCAAGGTAGCCAAAACAGAAACAAAGAAAGCTTTGGATTGGGATTATCTATTGCCAAGGAATTTACAGATGCACATAACGGTGATATTACCGTTCATAGTATTCCCAATAGAGAAACATGTTTTACATTAATTTTGCCTAAATGAACAAATAAAAGCTTCCACAAATTAGAAAATAAACCTTACTTAAGTATGGATGGTAACAGATATTGCTGGGCAAACGAATTTACTTGCATTAAATGCCGCAATTGAGGCTGCCCGTGCTAAAGAAAATGACGAATAACAGATAGCGCACCAAATCTCATAATGGGTGTCCTATTTTCGCACACCTCTCATATATTATAGTGGAGGTGTTTTGTTTGAAAGCAGAAGAGAAAAAGAAATTGGAAAAAGCAATTCACGAAATCACCGAGATTGCAGAAGGATTTGGCTTAGATTTTTTTCCGATGCGCTATGAGATTTGTCCACCAGAAATACTATATACATTTGGTGCGTATGGAATGCCAACCAGATTTTCGCACTGGAGTTTCGGGAAACAATTTCACCGGATGAAACTGCAATACGATCTTGGATTAAGTAGAATATACGAATTGGTGATCAATTCGAACCCATGTTATGCTTTTTTATTGCATTCCAATAGTTTGATTCAAAATAAATTGATTGTTGCTCATGTATTAGCACATTGTGACTTTTTTAAAAATAATGTACGGTTTCAAAATACGAAGCGTGATATGGTAGAAAGTATGGCTGCTACTGCTGAACGTGTGGCAAAATACGAGAAACAATATGGGATTAAGGAAGTCGAAAAATTTCTTGATGCAGTACTCTCGATTCAGGAGCATATCGATCCTACCTTGTTAAAAGCACAATTAGATTGGCAAAAAAATGAGGAAGAAGAAATACCAAAGCCTAGAAGAACAGAGTATGATGATTTATGGAATCTAGACCAGTCTTCTTCAAATTCGGGGCAGGCAACTAAAAAGAAAAAGGCTTTCCCGCCTCACCCGGAAAAAGATATTTTATTATTTATTGAAGAGCATAGTAGAGAATTAGAAGATTGGCAGCGTGATATTCTAACCATGATGCGGGAGGAAATGCTATATTTTTGGCCGCAATTAGAGACGAAAATTATGAATGAGGGCTGGGCGACATACTGGCATCAACGAATTGTAAGAGAGTTAGATTTAACAAGTGATGAAACAGTGGAGTTTGCCTCTCTCAATGCCGGTGTTGTTCAACCATCAACAACACAGATTAATCCTTATTACCTCGGCGTAAAAATGTTTGAAGATATCGAAGAACGGTACAACAACCCTTCTGAAGAAATGAAACAGTTTGGCGTAGAACCCGGTTCAGGAAGGGAGAAAATATTTGAAGTGCGCGAAATCGAATCAGATATCTCGTTTATGCGCAATTATTTAACAAAAGATCTGGTGGAGAAGGAAGATCTATATCTTTTTCAAAAACAAGGACCAGAATATAAAATAGTTGATAAAAATTGGGAAGAAGTACGCGATCAGTTGATTTCTACTAGGTTAAACGGAGGATTTCCTTATTTGACAGTTGTTGATGGTGATTATATGCGAAACGGAGAATTATATATTCGCCATCATTATGAAGGTGTAGAGCTTGATGTCCGTTACTTAGAGAAAACATTACCATATATTTATCAATTATGGGGAAGAGACGTCCATCTTGAAACCATAATGGAAGATAAAGAATGTTTATTTTCTTGTAATGGTACAAAGGTGATGAAAAAATTCATCTCATAAAAGCAGGAATTAAAAGAGGTCATGTAGAAATATAGAATCAGTATTAATACTGGTTCTTTTTTTGCTTTTAAGAAAAAAGTATATAAACATTGGTATCACAACTCAAGTTTTAAGAAGCAAGAATAGCTATATATATGGAGTTGCCATTTTGAAAGCTAGCTATAGTGCAAGGCAACCGCAGCGGTTGTTACGCCTTTTATTCATGTCACAATAACTACTTTGAACAGGACCAGGTGGGCTTTCAAGGTTTTTCTTATCATATAAGGAAGAGGTGAGGAAAAATGAATATTGTGGAAAAAGATGCAATGTCAGTTATAGGGATTACTGTTGCTCGAGATTGGCAAGGGTTGATCCGTGATATGCCGGTAAAGTGGGAAGAATTTAAAAGTAGATTAACGGAAATAAAGCAAAGAAAAACGGACATCATGATGGATGTAAGTCTGGAGAAACTTGAACAGACCTATACTCAATGTATCTGTGTAGAAGTAGAACAAGGTGCTGAAGTACCTGAAGGAATGGAGAAAATGGTGATTCCTTCAGCTAGTTATTTACATCACAAGCACGAGGGCAGTTTAGTTTCGATCGCACAGACCTTTGGTGACATGTATCAATATGGTAAAGAACATGAATTAGCCTTAGAAGAGATGAAAATAGATATTGGTTATACCATTCAAGGTACAGAAACATCACATGATTTGTATATTAAAATAAATGGAATCGCCTAATTTTAATATGGACAAATTACCTAACCTCGTGTCTAACATATAGTGTTAGTGATAGGAGGTTAAACATTATGGAACAATATTATCCATCTCATTCATATATGTATGACCAATATGGGAATGTGTATGCAGACTATGGTCAGTATCCTCAACGAGGCTATCCTGGTACAGGACAAGGAGAAGGTCCTTCTGCTCCACCACCATTTGCCCCACCAAATATTGGACAGGGGCCACAAGGTATGCCACCAACAGGACCACCACCGGCACAAATACCACAGCAAACACAACAACTAGGTGACGGACCACAATTGTATGCAGTTGATCCCGGTTCAATGAGAGGCTGTCTATATCGATATACGTATGTTTGGCTGAGTCGCTATAACTCATTCTGGTTTTATCCAACGTATATCGGCAGACGTTCAGTTGCTGGTTACCGCTGGACAGGATTTAACTGGATATACTTCGGAATTGATACAGAAAGAATTCAATCCTTTACATGTGTGTAAATACAACACAATTAACACATGCGTTTCAAGCGCATGTGTTATTGCCTTTTTTAATGATGGGTCGCATGATCAATGGATTGCTGCAATATTTTCATCACATGTTCATCGTCCTGAGAATAATAAATGGTCTTACCATCACGTCTGTATTTTACTAGACGTAAATTTTTTAAAAAACGTAATTGATGGGAGACATTTGATTGATTAAGGTCTAGTTGTTGTGCAATACTCGAGACCGACAATTCCTGATTAAATAACAAATGTAAGATACGGATTCTAGTCGGATCAGCCAGTGCTTTAAAAGTTTGTGATACTAAAAAAAGTGTTTCTTCATCTAATGATTGATAGTTTTCATCTGACATACATAATCCCTCCTGTAATCAATTGCAATTGTTTTCATCATGCTCCATTTCTGCATGCCGACCTTCTATTTGGATGGTTGTATGATGAATCTTAAAGTGATCATGTAATACTTGGGCAGCTTTTTTTAATAGCAGATCTCGATCGATATTTTCCTCTACCACCATATGACAGCTTAACGCAGGAAAATCTGATGTGATCGTCCAGACGTGTAAATCATGTATATTAATGACGCCGTCTAATTGGACTAACTTATTTTCAATTTCCTCATAAGATAGATAATTAGGGGTACCTTCCATTAAAATATGAAAAGAATCACGAGTTATCCGAAAGCCACTAATTAATATTAGAGCAGCAACAATTATACTTGCAATCGGATCTGCCATATTCCAATTAAAAAACATAATCAAGAGTCCGGCAATAATCGCTCCAACAGACCCTAGTAAATCGCCGAATACATGTAACAATGCACTGCGCATATTTAAGTTATCCTTCGTATCACCACCAGTCATTAATATAAAGGCAACACTAATATTAACGATTAGACCTATTATCGCAATCCAAAGCATCATCGGACTTACATTAGGCGGTTCGAGAAAACGGTGATATGCTTCATAAAAAATGTAAATAGAAATCGCTAGAAGTGTGACACCATTAATAAATGCTGCCAAAATTTCAAATCGTTTATAACCGTATGTTTTCTGAGCATTAGCAGCTTTTTCGCTTAACTTAAATGCAAATAAACTCAATCCTAATGCAAAAGCATCGCTTAACATATGTCCAGCGTCAGACAATAATGCTAGGCTATTGGTTAAAAAACCACCGATTACTTCGACTACCATAAATGTCGTAATAAATATAAAACTGATCAATAATGCCTTTTTGTTATTAGTATGATGATGATGATGACCATGACCATGTCCGTGATGATGTCCCATACAATATCCTCCTCAATATAATACATGAACATATATTCATATTATAAATTGTATCAAGAAAATGTGCAAGAAAACCTCAAGTGTCCAGAAAAAAAGTGACCGGAATAATCCGATCACTAAAAAGGTAAATATAGTAATAGGGTGCCACCAATTAAGCAAATTATAACTACTACCCTGGTAACTTCCAAAATGCAAATAAACTAAAAAGGATGGCAGAAAGATAGCAGCTGTTGCAAGTGTTCACCTAGAATTCCACCGATGACTGTACAAAGGTAAAGAGTGGACCAGGTCAGTACAGAAATATATCGACAAGAATGAATTTGTAAAGTTATTGTTAAAGAGTGAAACGCTAAAAAAGCAAGGGATTGTTAAAATTGAATAATAATGATCATCACAGCTAAGATAATAATAACACTGCTGATAAATATAAGAGCGTAGGTTTTCGATGTATGGGCAACTTGAATTTCGCTCCAATTTACCGGTTCAATGCCACTCGTCCAAAAAACAACGATAGCTGAGAAAAGAATAGCACTTATATTGACCATTAAGAGAATCAATGGAGTTAATGCTTGTTGAAATTCTAGGGCTCCCAGCATCATACCTAATACGACAGCAGGTGGTAATAACGCAACAGATACCATTACTCCAACAAGTGCTTCTGATACCCTTTTTGCAAATGACATCGCACCTGCAGTACCTGCGGCAAGCGCTACAACAATATCCATTAATTCAATGTTTGTCCTCGCCAAAAATTCATCACTATTAACTGGCAAAGGAAATATTAATCCGAAAACAATTGCAATTCCAACTGGAATCGCTAAACCGTATAAACAAGTTAGAATCGATTTTTTCATTAAATTATAGTCACCTAAAGTTGCAGCAAAAGCAAGTGCGGTAAACGGACCAATTAATGGTGCGATTACCATGGCTCCAATAACAATAGCCGGACTATCCTTTACAATCCCAGCTGTAGCAACCACTGAAGATAATAGCAGCATCCACAGATAATTGATACTAGATGTACTGGATGATTGCACGACATTGTATAATTCATGGCGACTGGCACGGGTAATTTCTTTTTGCTTTTCTTCAGGATCTTCTGTTTCGTCTTCTTCCTCGTCAATCTCAATTCTTGGTACATAAGTCGAAATATTATAGAGTAGTGCTCGTATATTTTCTTGGCCACGGTCATTTACTTCAAGGAAATCTAAAATCTCTTCTGCATATTTTTTCTCGATTAATATTTTGACTAACTGTTCTTCTTCTGATATTTTCGTATACCATTTTTCGATGACATGGTATTCCTCGACTTCTTCTAGAAATCGTTCAAATCGATGGGCAGGGATATAGACTTCGATCAGTTGAAGTTCCATGATGCTCGTCCTTTCCATTATGAGTGTGTAAACCAATCTTAAGGCATGAGGCGGACATTTGGTACGTTAAAGGGTAAAATAATGTCCATTTTCTGATATCCATCTCTATTAACCAAGCCTCATTCTATCTTCTACTTGATTAATCATTTCGTATTTCTCCTTTTGGAAAACGTAAGGTGATCGTTGTTCCTTTATTTAATTCACTATCTACATGAATGTCTCCATCATGCATTTCGACGAGGTTTTTTACGATGGCTAATCCTAATCCGGTTCCGCCATTTGCTCGGGAGCGGGATTTATCTACACGGTAAAAGCGCTCAAACAGATAAGGTATGTCCTCTTCTTTAATCCCAATACCTGTATCTTTCACCTGCATGATGACGTCATTACGTTCCTCTGTTACTGCTAATGTAATATTACCTTTTTCTGTGTAGCGAACGGCATTTTCGACTAAATTGGTTAACACTTGATCAAGTCTATTTTTATCTGCGAATAAAAAGATGGTACTATCGGGAATGTCAAGATGTAAGGATAGTCCCTTTTCAGAAGCTCTGAATTGTGAGCGTCTTATCATTTCTTCTGCTAATTTATTCATATTGATATCTTCTTTATTTAAATCAATTTTTCCTTCTTCAATTTTGGATAAGTCTGTGAGGTCGTCCATTAAATTACTAATATGATCCGTTTCATTTTCGATAATTTCGAGGAATTCATCCCGTTCTTCTTTACTTTGATACATCTCGTTGCGAACGGCGTTAGCATATCCTTTTACATAAGTTAACGGTGTCTTCAATTCATGTGTAATATTCGAGAAAAATTCATTGCGATTTGTCTGATAGCGCTCCAATGTTTCGGATAAATGGTTGATGGCATGTGCCAAAGACCCAATTTCGTCATTCGCTTTATAATCTACACGTAAAGAGAAATTCTTTTTTTCTGCTATTTGTTTGGCGACTTTCTCCATTGCGATTAATGGTGCACCTAACTTTTTCGAAATAAAGAAGGTGAATCCGATTGCTAAGACAACTGCTCCGAGACTTGCCAATATCACAAAAAAGATAATATTATGAATTGAATTACTAATAAGTCCGAATGAAGAGAATAAAACGACACTCCCTTGGATATTATCCTGGTTCGTGATCGGCTGGGCTACTTTTAAATAAGTTGTACTGTTAAACGTGTAATCTTCTACAATAGTTTCCCCGGCCTTTAGCTGTTTAATTTGTGGATTTGCGAGTACTTCATCGGTAATATCATCGTGCCAGTTAGTTTGCAAAACTGTTTCTCCATTTTGGTCGAGAATCACCGCACTTGTATCGGTCATATCAGCGAGGTGTTCCAATAGTTGAAGATTTTCTGGATCATCGATACTGTTTACTTGTGTGGCATATTTTTCTGACAGCTGTACAAGCTGTTGTTCGGTCTCATTCATCGAGTAGTTTAAAATAAGTTGTAAAATAATATACCCAAGTGGAATTAAAATAATAAGTTGTAAAAATAAGATGGTCGCTCCAAGCTTGAAAACAACACTATTAAGTTTCATCGTGATCCTCCCGGTTAAATTTGTAACCAACACCCCAAACCGTTTCTATCGGTTGATCGGAAATGCCAGCTTTCTTCAATTTATCTCTAACATAACGTACATGTGAATCGACTGTTCGAATATCGACAACCTCATCTAATCCCCAGATCAAATCCAATAGTTGTTCCCGGGTGTATACCCGATTGGGATGAGCTGCCATTAAATAAAGCAAATCAAATTCCTTAGGGCTATATTTAACATCTTTCCCATTAACCGTAACAGTGTGGGAAACAGGATCTATCTTTAATTCTTTGAAATGGATAATTTTTGTCTGTACTTCTTCTTTTTGAAAATGCCTGAGTTGCACATGAATCCTCGCTAACAACTCTTCCGGTTCGAAAGGCTTAACTACATAATCGTCTGCTCCAATTGTTAGACCTTCTACTTTTTGAGAGGTTTCATTTAATGCGGTAAGTAAGATGATTGGTACATCTGATTTAAGTTTTTTCATTTGTTTACATGCTTCTATACCGTCTAATTCAGGCATCATAATATCTAACAAGACAAGGTCAACCTCATTATGTTTTAACGTATCGATTGCCTCATTGCCATTTTTCGCTTCTATCAGTTTAAAATTTTTTCTTAAATATAAGGTTAACATCGATCTCATTTGTTGTTCATCATCGACAATTAATATCGTCTTCATAGTTATCCCTCTCAAATTTCAATTTTGTCTCTATTCAAATAGTATAGAAAAATTCGCTATTAGTAAACTGGATGATGCTATCACGGTGCTCATCGTCTCACTTTATTTTGAACAAATTATGACATTTATAGCTTCATCATACTTTCATCACATTTAGCTGTCAAAATGTAAAACAGATGTAATTTTACTTATCAAACAAAAGGGTATGTAAAGTAATAGAAATGTTTTTTAGACGAAAGGAGAAACACCATGAATGCAATGAAGAAGCTCATATATGCTCTCACTTTATTGTTAATTCCTGTTTTGCTTGCAGGCTGTGACTCAAAACTAATCGTATTTGATCCTAAAGGGCCGATTGCAAGAAGCTTAACAGATTTAATTGTGTATTCGATTATCTTAATGTTAGTCATAGTAGTCGTTGTTTTTGTGTTATTTGGCTACATTGTCTGGAAATACCGAGCTCGCAAAGACGATGGTGATTTCGAACCAGAAGAAGAAAAAGGAAACCATCTTCTTGAAATAACCTGGTTTACGATCCCAGTACTAATCGTTATAGCCTTAATGATCCCAACAACGAAGACCATCTATGAGGTTGAGGATGTTCCGCAAGGCTATGAAGAGGAAGAGCCGCTTGTTATCCATGTAACATCAGCGGATTGGAAATGGATATTCAGTTATCCAGATCAAGATATCGAGACAGTAAACTACATTAATATTCCGGAAGATCATCCTGTTCAATTTAAAATGACTTCAGCCGGTACCATGCAATCGTTCTGGGTTCCAGAGCTTGCAGGTCAAAAGTACACAATGGCTAATATGCAAACAAAACTTTACATGGTAGCAGATCAGCCAGGTTCTTATTACGGTAGAAATACTAACTTTAATGGTAGAGGTTATGCCCATATGGAATTTGAAGTTCAAGCACAAACTAGAGAAGACTTTAATAAATGGGTAAATGATGTAAAAAATACAGCAAATGAATTAACAGAGGATACCTATAGTCAAATATTAGAGCCTGGTCTACTAGGACGAATGACTTTCAATGGTACTCACTTAGATTGGATTGATCATGCACATGGTGGTTCTGAACAATATATTGATCCGGAAAAATATCAGATTCCACATGGGGAACATGATGATATTTATCAAGAAATAGACGAGAATCGAGAAGGCGATAGCACGGAGCAAGATACAGAAGATCATGAACACAATCACGAAGAATTGGAAGACAGTGAGTCTGAAACAACAGATCACTCACATCATTAATAAGAGGTGGTGAACGACATGTCATTAGATGAATTTTTTGTTACTGGTGATCCTTTAATTTTGGCATCACAAATCGCAATTGGTCTGACAATGGTTGGTCTAATTGCTTTAATTACGTATTTAAAAAGATGGAAATGGTTGTGGAACGAATGGTTTACAACCGTTGATCATAAAAAAATCGGGATTATGTATATTTTAGCTGGAGTGCTCATGTTCTTCAGAGGTGGTGTGGATGGTCTTTTAATGAAGGCACAAACATCTAGACCAGAGTTAGATATATTGAATGCACAGCATTATGATGAAATATTTACAACACATGGTGTCATCATGATTCTGTTTATGGCGATGCCAATGTTGATTGGTATTATGAACGTCGTTGTTCCGTTACAAATTGGAGCACGCGATGTGGCATTTCCGAAACTAAATGCATTCAGTTTTTGGACTTTCTTTGCAGGTGCGATGTTATTTAACCTTTCATTTGTTATTGGTGGTTCACCTGATGCAGGCTGGACATCTTACTTCCCATTAGCAGGGAAAGAATTCACACCTGGCGTTGGAAATAACTATTATGCCGTTTCCTTGCAAATTGCCGGTATTGGTACATTAGCAACAGGTATTAACTTTATTGTAACGATAATGAAAATGCGTGCACCAGGTTTGTCATGGATGAAGCTACCAATATTTACGTGGTCTACGTTTATCACGTCGATTATTATTGTGGCAGCATTCCCAATCCTAACAATTGCATTACTGTTCATGACATTAGATCGATTATTTGGTACACACTTTTTTACAGTTGCAGCTGGCGGAGATCCGATGTTATGGTTGAACCTGTTCTGGCTATGGGGACATCCGGAGGTATATATCGTGGTATTACCAGCATTTGGTATGTTCTCAGAAGTCATTGCAACTTTCTCAAGAAAGAATTTGTATGGATATAAATCTATGGTTTATGCCGTAGCAGGTATTGCTTTCCTAAGTATGCTAGTGTGGGTACACCACTTCTATACAATGGGGAACAGTCCCGCGGTAAACTCAATCTTCTCACTTACAACGATGATGATTGCGATACCTACGGGTGTGAAGATATTTAACTGGTTATTTACAATGAGGAAAGGTCGAATTGAATTTTCTACTGCCATGTTATGGTCATTAGCATTTATTCCATGTTTCACTATTGGTGGGGTAACTGGCGTTATGCTAGCTATGGCAGCAGCGGATTACCAATATCATAATACGATGTTCTTAGTGGCACACTTCCACTATGTATTGATTCCAGGAGTAGTATTCGCGGTATTTGCGGCACTATACTACTGGTGGCCAAAAATGTTCGGCTTCAAGCTTAACGAAAAAATCGGTAAATGGCATTTCTGGTTATTTGTAATTGGCTTCAATATGACATTTATGCCAATGTTCTTTGTCGGACTAGACGGTATGTCTCGCCGTATGTACACTTATGCAGAAAGTACTGGTTGGGGCGCATGGCTAGGTTTCTCAGCGGTTGGTTCACTAGTGATGGCAGCAGGATTTGCCGCATTATGCTACAACATCTACTGGAGTTTCCGCTATGCTTCCAGAGATGTAGGAAACGATCCATGGAATGCTCGTACACTAGAGTGGGCAACAGCTTCTCCAGCACCACATTATAATTTTGCAGTTGTTCCACAAGTAGAACAATTAGATGACTTCTGGTACAAGAAGAAAAAAGGTGACACAGGTTTGAAGAAAGCAGACTTAAAACCTGTTCATATGCCAAGTAATTCATGGACACCAATCGTTTTAGCGGCAGCATTTGGTGTAGTTGGATTTTTCCTAGTCTTTGAATGGTTTACGTTGGCAATTGTCGCTTCGATTGGTATTGTGATTGGTTTGATTGCTAATAGCTTCGATTATGATGATGGATATCATATACCAGTTGAAGAGCTAGAAGAGGAAGAAAGAGAGTGGAGAGGTGATTTACAATGACATCCCATACAACACCGTTAGAATATCAATCAGAACAAACTCAAATGAATATTTTAGGTTTTTGGGTCTTCCTTGGTGCTGAAATTGTCCTTTTCTCCACATTGTTTGCTTCTTATTTCGTATTGGAGCATAACACAGCTGGCGGACCAGCGGGTCAAGACATCTTTATACTGAAAGATGTCTTGATCGAAACCTTTATTTTGTTAACAAGTAGTTT
Source organism: Gracilibacillus thailandensis (assembly GCF_010994055.1). NCBI lineage: Bacteria > Bacillati > Bacillota > Bacilli > Caryophanales > Bacillaceae > Gracilibacillus > Gracilibacillus thailandensis. The sequence goes on from NZ_WJID01000044.1 coordinate 25,157, forward strand.
CACAAGTGGATTAGCAATTCATTCGATGCGTAATCATGATAAAAAAGGATTACTAATTTGGATGATCGTAACTTTACTACTTGGAGCAGGCTTCCTATACATGGAGATTAATGAGTTTATTCATTATGTTCATGAAGGTGCAACGATTCAAACAAGCGGATTTACTGCTGCGTTTTTCACATTATTAGGTACTCACGGGGCACACGTAACCTTCGGGATTATTTGGATTAGTTTATTACTAGTACAGCTTGTTCGTCGAGGCATTACAGTAAAAACATCCAGTAAGTTATTTATTGCAAGTTTATACTGGCACTTTTTAGACGTTGTGTGGATCTTCATTTTCACATTTGTCTACTTGAAAGGAATGGTGATGTAAATGAGTGCAAAAAATCATGGGTTTCCATGGAATCTGTTAGTTGGTTTCATTCTGTCGATTGCACTAACATTACTAGCCGTTTTTGTAGCATTTTACACCGATTTCTCCAGCCATGTGATTTTATGGGTTATCGGAGTAATGGCGCTATTTCAGGCGATCATTCAACTCTTTATGTTTATGCACGTGACAGAAGGGAAAGAAGGGATCATTAATGTCGTCAATATGGTAAACAGTATCATCTTGGCATTAATTATCGTTTTTGGTTCTATTTGGGTGTTAACATCCGGACACGCATCCTTACATTAAACAATAATCAGGGCTGCCTAAACCACTACGGTTCAGTGCAGCCCTTTTTTAGTAAGAGTTGATAGTAAATCGCAAAAGTTGATAATAAACTCCTTGAAGTTGATAGTAAATTATCAGGGACAACTATAAACTTATCAAACGTTATCTAAAGATGAGATGATCGACTTTTCCAATCCATTCATTGCTTGGATCAGCATGAATCGTTTGCCAACCCAATTCAACGGCAGGGCTCAAGTTTTCTTTTTTATTATCAACAAAAACAATCTGTCGATCGGGGTCTAATTGGTCATTGCAAATATTATAGATTCCAGGGTTTGGCTTAGCTACACCAACATCTGCAGAAACAGTGATACTAGTTAAAAAAGGATGAAGCCGATCTATAACAGGTTGGAGCCATTCTGAACGGTGATTACTTAAAATATGTATATCGCTTACAGTACTCCATTTGTCGACATGCTGAATCCCTTCTAGTTCGACTAGGCTTTTCTGCATAACTATTTGCAAATATTCCAGGTTGATTTTGGGAAAAGTATAGCTGAGCCATTGCCAAAAATCACGCTCGGAAATTTCACCTTGCCATAGCTTTTCACGAATTTCTGTTTTATAAATGGCTCGGATTTTATCATAAGGAAGACCTGCCTGATTAACGAGTTCCTCCCAAAAGAGATCCAAATCGGTAGCAAGGACACCGCCAACATCTAATACAAGTTGAAATTTATTCAAGATGATATCTTTTCCTTTCTTTCATATGATGTGATAAGCATAAGACATTCTATTTATTAGGGAAAAAAGAACTTTTATAGCACTTTTACTAGCAACACCTATTATTACTTTTGCCCATGTAAAATGGTTTGCGGAAGTCGAGGCGGGAAAAGTTCCGTTTGAGCAAATAGCAGTTACTTGAACTATTTTATCACAAGTAATGGATCTTTTTTGAAAATATCGTATGCAAAAGCTAGAAGATTTTCCTAATGGTATTCGCAAATATTCTGAGATATGGTACAGCAATTGCATTCATTATTCAATTAGTATAAGGAATAATGTCTGCTCCCGAGTTTGAAATAACAGCTTTCTGGTAAATAATAATAATGAGGATTATCATTGTCTCCGTGTTAATCCCTCTTCGTATCAGTACGAAAGTGCCGCCTTTAGCACTGTTTATTATGGTATGACAGAAATTATCGGTCATGCCATGATTCACATTGTATTGATTATCTTTACTATTGAAGGAGTCTCATTTTATGATCCACCGATTCGTATACATAAGACAATAGTAGATCAATTTGTTTTTGTGTAGTTAAACTTTATTTTTGTGGTGTTAGCTACTTTTATCTTAATTTATTACTGTTTTGCGTAATTTGTCGATTTACTTGACTACTGATATCAAGTAAAATAGACGCTAATACGATTGCACACATTGTGCAGGAAAAGGGGCGAGTGTCTTGAAGAAAATAGCATGGATTACGGACAGCTCATGTGGTTTAGATAGAGAATATGCGGAACAACATGATATTTTTATTATTCCTTTAAATGTAATCATCAACGGTAAAACATATAAAGAAGAAGTGGATTTAACGAAAGAAGAGTTTTATCAAATGTTAAAAGAGCACGGTGATGATGCAAAAACTAGTCAACCAGCCTATGGTGATTTCATTACCTTATATGAACGATTAAAAGAGGAGTATGATTTTGGTATTGCAATTCATGCTTCTAGTCAACTTACTGGGACATATCAAAGCTCAATTTCTGCATCAGAAATGGTCGGCTTTGATGTGGAAGTAATTGATTCGAAAATTGGCGATTTTGCGTTAGGCAAAATGATTGAAAATGGTGTGCAAATGGAAAGGGATGGTTATAGTGTAACTGAAATTGTCCAACAATTGAGATCATACCCAGCGTTTGCCCAGATGTACCTAATGCCACAAAGCTTTGACCAACTAAGGAAAAGTGGTAGAGTAAGTGCGGCACAATCCATCTTTGCGTCATTATTAAACATTCACTTAATACTTGGTTTCGATGATGGAAAAGTTGTTGTCAAAGATAAAGTACGGATCAAAAAGCGAGCGAAACGCAAAATGTTTCAACTATTGGATGATGCAATGGAAAAATATCATTTAAAAGAAATTTGTATACTACACGCAGGTGTCAAAGACCAAGCGCATAAATGGAAAGATGAAATCGAAAAGCTACATGCAGAACTAAAAGTTAACATTCAAACCCTCGTTCCAGTAGCAGGTGTCCACACCGGTCACGGTACCATGTGTTTGGCATGGCTAAGGGATTAAACTATGAGCGTTAAATAGCTGCAGTTTATCCATAAACTGCGAAGTAATGTAGAGGCATCTGTTCCGGGGAAAAACGACTATATCCCCGGAACAGCAAAGGATATCCACGGAAGCGCTGATCTGTTCCAAGGAAAAAGCTTTCCCTTCCAAGGAAAAGGTCTTCTCTTCCGGGGATAAACGATTATATCCTTGGAAGAGGAGAAGATATCCCCGGAACAGCAAAGGATATCCACGGAAGCGTCATTCTTTTCCCCGGAACAGAAGTCCTGCCGATCTTGCAACTATGCTAGTTCGCAGTTTGTATCTACTCTGTATTAAGCAAGGTGGAAAGATCAGGTTTTTCTTATTGGAAAAACTTGATTTTTGCGTTAAAGTAGTATTATTAGAAAAAAGTCAGAATGTTTAGATAGAGAGGACGAGCAACAATGGGACAAGGATTTGATACGGAATCTGTGCACGTAACAATGAAAAGAAAAGAAAGTGTACCAACAAAAGTAACACCCATTCATCAAACATCAGCTTTCACCTTTGAAAACTTAGAAGATATTGAAAATTTCTATAAGGGTGAACGAGAATATCTGTATACGAGAGTAGGAAACCCCAATACAGATGAACTAGGTCATGCTGTAGCAAAACTGGAGGCAGCACCAGCAGGGATCGCTTCTTCTTCAGGACTGTCAGCAATCATGGTTGGAATTCTTTCAATTGCAAAAGCAGGAGATCATATTTTAGCGTCAGAAGACTTATATGGTGGTACGTATGAATTGTTAGCGAATGAACTAACCGCATTTGGTATTGAAGTAAGTTTTGTCTCCTTCGAAAATGATCTAGAACAGGATATTCGAGAAAATACAGTATTACTATATACCGAATCGATCACCAATCCGCTGTTACGAGTTGAAAATATAGAAAAGGTAGTCGAAACTGCTAAGAAGCATAACTTGAAGACAATGATAGATAACACATTTGCCACTCCTTATTTAGTACAACCATATCCATTGGGAGTTAATCTTGTCGTACATAGTGCAACCAAATATCTAGGTGGACATAGTGATATTACAGCGGGTGTGTTAGCTGGTGACGAAGATTTGATTGCAAAAGCCAAAACAAAAATGGTCAATTTAGGCTCGAATTTAAGTCCTTTTGAAGCATGGTTAACAGTTAGAGGCCTCAAAACATTAAGTGTTCGTATGGAGCGTCATGTAAAAAATGCAGCCAAATTAGCAGAAGCATTAGCTGAACATCCCGCTGTAGATAAAGTCTATTACCCGGAATATGTCTCTGAAAAAGGTAATGGAGCTATTGTGACGATTGATATTACGAACAATGCGGATATTGCAGCCTTTTTTGAGTCATTAGATTGGATCAAAATTGTGGCTACATTAGCGGGGGTAGAAACAACGGTATCCTATCCGATCGGTACTTCTCACCGTAACTTGCCAGAGTCATCTCAACAAGCACTAGGAATAACAAAGGGCTTAATCAGAATTTCGGTTGGAATTGAAGATGCAGCAGATATTATTTCTACAATGAAACAAGCTTTAGATCAATCAAAAAAATGAGGTGATCCCATGAAATATGCCGTTATAACAGGTACGTCAAAAGGTCTTGGTGCATCGGTAGCAAAACAGTTGATGGAGGCTTCTGTTCATGTAATTGGACTTGCCAGAGGAAAAAATCAAGAATTGGAGAATGCTGATTTGCCAGGCAGCTATAAGCATTATCAAGTCGACTTATCTGATATCGAACAAACAGAAGCAACGTTTCAAAACATCATTTCCTTTTTGAAGGGGCAGTTAGTGGAATCATTGCAATTAGTGCAGAATGCAGCATTAGTCTCGCCGATTGAACAAGCAGGGAAACAAGACATTGCACAGTTAACTGCCCATGTCCATGTCAATTTATTAGCGCCAATGGTAGTGACTAATTTATGGTTGGATGCCTGGCGTGACACAGACTTATCATTGGTTATAGCTAATGTAACTTCAGGGGCAGCCAATCGATCTGTATACGGCTGGAACGCGTATGGAAGCACAAAAGCAGGATTAGATCGTTACACGAATACAGTAGCATTGGAGCAAGAAATGTTAGGTACTGGTCATAAAGTTTTTTTATTTGATCCAAGTATTATGGACACTGATATGCAAGGTGAAATCCGCTCTGCAGATCCAAGCCAGTTTGTAGATGTTGATCAATTTAAAAATTATAAAGCAGAAAATAAACTCCGTGATACAGATGTAGTTGCAAAAGTATTAGTCGACCGATTATTAAATGAAGCATCGATACAAAACGGGGAGTATTACAGTGTAAAAAATATTTTTAAGTAGGTTATCACCCATTTTCCGTCATAACACTGACCATTTTCTTTCCTCTTACATAGTTTATAAGTGTAAGTATTATAAGGAGGGATATAGATGGGTGCACAACAATATGGTTATGGCTCAGGTTTTGCGCTAATCGTCGTGTTGTTTATTCTCTTAATCATCATTGGTGCTTCTTGGGGATACGGCGCGTACTAATTTAACAAGAGAATAGGCTTTCTCAACAGCTAGCCTGACAAAACATGACCCGTTTCATTACAAGAATGAAGCGGGTTTTAAATATGTTGTAAGCTTGTCTATCATTAAATTACTGAGTATTTTCTTACACAACTTTTCAGCAAAATATGATAAACTTTATAGAGACGAAATTTGGCAAAGGGATTTAGAAAGGAAGTTTTAAATGATCACTAGAAAAAGTAAACGTGAAATAGAAATGATGCACGAAGCTGGTAAATTACTGGCACGTTGTCATAAAGAAATTGCAAAGCGAATTAAACCAGGTGTAACAACGAAAGACATCGATGCATTTGTAGACTCCTTTTTGGCTGAACATGGCGCAACTCCAGAACAAAAAGGATACAATGGTTATCCATATGCAACTTGTGCTTCTATAAATGATGAAATTTGCCATGGCTTTCCACGTGATGAAAAGCTAGTCAATGGTGATATTGTGACGATCGATATGGTTGTCAACCTCAATGGTGGTTTGGCAGATTCTGCATGGACATATGTAGTTGGTGAACCAGATGAAAAAACAAAGAATTTATTAGAAGTAACCAAAACTTCCCTATATAAAGGTATTGAACAAGCAATGCCAGGAAATCGAATCGGTGATATTGGTCATGCTATTCAACAATATGCGGAAGCAGAAGGCTATTCAGTAGTTCGTGAGTTTACAGGGCATGGAATTGGACCGACGATTCATGAAGATCCACAAATTCCGCATTTTGGTTTGGCTGGCAAAGGACCGCGTCTTAAAGAAGGTATGGTTATTACTATCGAGCCAATGATTAATGAAGGTGTATGGCAAAGTAAAATGGATGATAACAATTGGACTGCACGTACGGTCGATGGGGAACGTTCCGCACAGTTTGAACACACATTAGTAATTGCTAAGGAAGGGCCAATTATTTTAACAGATCAAGACAATATCGAAGAATAAGCTAAAGGGGAAATAGTTGTAATGGGCCTAGGGGAGAAACAGGTAATTAAGATGCAGATAAGAGATGGGTTCATTGCCGGATCACCAATTGTTGTAGGCTATTTACCGATAGCAATTGCTTACGGTGTTTTAGCGAAGCAGGCTGGGATGACATTAATGGAGCTTACTGGTATGAGTCTCCTTGTATATGCTGGTGCAGCTCAGTTTATGGGCGCAGGTATGATAGGTCTTGGTGTCAGTGCTCTGGAGATTATCATTGCGACGTTCGTTTTAAACTTCCGTCATTTTGTCATGAGCCTATCTTTTATTAATCAAATTAAGCAGTATGCAATGAAGTGGAAATTTGGTTTATCATTGGGCTTAACCGATGAAACCTTTTCCGTTTCATCTATTTATAAAAAACAGGGAAATCAGGCATATGGATACTTTTTCTATGGAACGATTATGCTGACTTCCTATCTATCTTGGGTTTTGGGCTCGTTCCTTGGTGGCGTGCTCGGGGACATCATTCCTCAAAACTTAAGTCAGAGTATGGGTGTTGCGCTATATGCAATGTTTATTGGATTACTGATTCCTTCGATACGAAAATATAAACGGATTGCAGTTATAAGTATTGCTGCAATGTTAATCAACTATATAGTAAGCCCATACATAGGAGATGGCTGGGGGATTGTAGTTGGTACTGTCCTAGGTGCAAGTATCGGTATTTTCTTATTAGAGGAGGAGAAATTATGATGATTTGGGTCATTATTATTGGAATGGCGCTTGTCACAGTGATTCCCCGAATAATCCCAGCTTTTATCGTTGATTTCATTCAATTTCCCGATTGGGTGAATAAGTGGTTACAAGCCATTCCATATGCAGCATTAGGTGCACTGATATTTCCGGGAATTATGACAGTCGTGCCAGACCAGCCATTTATTGGTGTCGTTGCAGGAATAGTGGCAATTTTGCTAGCTTGGCTCCGAATTCATGTTATTTTAGTTGTATTAAGTGCGATTTTAACAGTGTTTCTTTTAACCATTTAAATGTTAGGGTGTTAACACATGTATCAAATTAGAAAAGCACGTATCGAAGACGCGCAAGCTATTGGGGAGGTTCATGTACATAGTTGGAAAGCAACTTATCAGAATTTGATTAATGAACAAGATTTATCCAATACAACAGTTGAACATCGACAAATCTATTGGGAAACCATACTGAAGTTGCCGCGACAGCAACAACCAGTGACAGTGATTGAGGAAGAGGGAGAAATTGTCGGGTTTATTTCAGGAGGCAAGGAAAGAACTGATCGTTTTGGTTATGATGGGGAAATTTTTGCAATTTATTTATTACCATCCCATCAAAGAAAAGGTCTAGGAAAACGTTTGTTAAAAGCTTTCTCGGAAGAAATGAAAGAATTAGGTTACCAGTCATTATTAATTTGGGTATTAACAAACAATCCTACTCATCAGTTCTACTTACAATTTGGAGCGGAGAAAATCGAGCAAGAGCAAACAACGATTGGTCATGGCACATATCAGGAAACAGCATACGGTTTTGTGAATATTGACTCTCTCTTAGATAAATTAATTGCAAAAGGACTGTAACCTAATTTGGATACAGTCCTTTTGGTTGTCTAGGGAATTATAAAATTTGATCATGTGGATAAAGTTGCGTTCACTGACCCACGTCCACGACGCCCCCCAGAAATCAGGCGACTTCATGCGTGCTCTAACAGAAATAGCATAATAACCCTTATAAGTGATGTCTTAAGTCATTATTGTTCGTCTTCGTATGGTTCAATATGAATGTGGGCATGTGGTACGTCATGCTTTTCTTTTAATTTTTCCTCGATATGATCTGTGATATCGTGACTTTCTTCCACGGTCATATGTGGATCTACATAAATAGTTGCTTCAATCAGGGCTTGGTTACCATGCAATCTTCCTTTAACATCTTTAATCTCTAATACATCAGGATGGTCATGGATACTTTTTTTGATTTGATCTAATTCTTTTGGTTGAAACCCATCTGTTAGTGTGTGTGTAGCTTCTCTAAAAATATCCCAGGCTGTTTTACAAATAATCAAACCTACAATTGCTCCGGCCAACGGGTCAAGCCAGTATATTTGAAATTGTGCCCCGATAATCCCTACAAATGCCCCAATACTTACAAGTGCGTCGGATTTGTTATCTTGAGCAGCTGCTTGAAGTGCGCTGCTGTTAATTTTTTTTCCTAAGCGTAAATTATATAGATATACTATAAACATAACAATTGCTGCCCCTAAAGCCGTCCAAGCGGTTAACATATCTGGTTGTGAAAAATCGCCAGCAATAATGGATTGAACTGTATCAAATAGTACTTGGATACCAACCATCATCATAATGAAGGCAGCTATGAGTGAGGCAATCATTTCTGCGCGGAAGTGGCCGTAGTGATGGTCTTCATCTGGTGGTTTCCGAGAAATTTTCAAACCGATTAATACTGCTATGGATGCCACAACGTCAGTGGCGTTATTTAAACCATCAGCACGCAAAGCGGAGGAATTACCAATTGTGGCTATGACTAATTTAACAGTGGCTAGCAGAATATATGTGATAATACTAAGCCATGCCCCTTTTTCTCCTTCTTTATATTTATGATATTGATCCATAAGCGTCCTCCGATGTTTCTAATAGTAAGATAAGCTTATCAAATGAAAGTGTTTTACGTCTACTTTTAGTGTTTCCTAATCACTAAAAATTTTGCTAAAAAGGGATTACCATACGTTTAAGATAACCATTTTCAGGGAATATGTTTAATAACCATTAACAAAATGATTTTTTCGTCATAAAATGGTATACAAGTAGAGCTTAGAAAGGGAGGCGTGCTTCATGAAAAAACATAAGGTGAGTTATCAATTGAAAGTGTTCCATATGAACTCTAAATCGGTACTTAGAGCTAGAAGAGAGATTCCGTATGAAATTCGTTTAGCGTCACAGCTTGTATTGGACGATCTTTGTTTTACTTGGAATAAGGCACGCTTAGAAGAAGAAATAAACCAATCTATTGATGATAACAATAAAGAAACATTCAAAAAATTGAGTGAAACATATAACAGTTATATCTGGGAATCATAAGCATTTACCTCGTTCGTTAAATCGACGAGGTTTTTATTTTAATATAGGAAAGTATAAATTTTGCGCAGATGTCTAGCTCCGAGCACCCAGAAACTAGGCGACTTCACGAATTGCCCTACGATAAGTCATCATCGGTTCGTAAACTCACCGTGATTCCTTTATCTCAGTTAATTCTGAAGTCGCTACGTTTCTAATCGGGCGCTCTGCACTTTTCTTATACATAATTTATATACTGCGTTGCATTGCTGACAAACCGTATCAACAGAATACTTTGTTGGGAACAAGTGCACCATCTATTCAAACAAAAAATTACTTTCTTAGTGTTTTCTAAGCCGTTGTTCAAACCCCGCGGGGAGATATCCCCGGAAGCGCCGCCTTCCCTTCCGAGGATATAGGCAAATATCCAGGGAAGAGAAGCAATGCGCCGTTTCTGTTCCGAGGATCATTCAAACAGAGCTTTCATTACTATCTACTACATCTTTTAACAGGATGTTAATTCTTTCCTACTATATGGATTCTGTATAAAATATGTTATAGTAATAAGAGTGTAGATTGTTTAGTTGTCACATGGAAAGGGTTATAAAAATGAAAAAAGCAGCAATTTTTATCTTGCTAATAACTTTCTTGATTGGATGTCAACAAGAAAACTTTTTAGCACAACAGATAGAAAAAAGAGATACTCAACAAGATTATAAGGAAGAACCGGAATCTTTTGTCCAAGTGGAAGAAGAAGATAAAGAACAAGCAGAACAAGTAAATGAAGAAGAGCAGGAAAATGAGCAGACCGAAGAAAAAAAAGATGATACACTGACAGTTGTCGATAATCCTGACAGTGTATCACTTGTTGTCAATAAACAGCGGAAATTGCCAGACGGTTACGAACCGGATGACTTAGTGGAGGCGAATGTTCCTTACTATGCAGCAGAAGGAGATCCGAAGCGTTTAATCCGACAAGTAGCAGCAGGTGCACTGGAGGATCTTTTTGCAGCCGCAAAGGAAGATGGCTTAGAACTAGTAGCTGTATCCGGCTATCGCTCCTATGACCGCCAGAAACAAATATATGAAAATAATGTTGAAACAAAAGGTCAAGATCATGCAGATAAATTCTCAGCGAAACCTGGAACTAGCGAGCATCAGACCGGTTTGGCAATGGATGTTGCCTCAGCAGCATTAGTGGCTGTTCTGGAACAAAGTTTTATTGAAACAGAGGAAGGGCAATGGCTGGAAGATCATGCCCATGAACATGGTTTTATCATTCGCTATCCAGAAGGAAAAGAAGCAATTACTGGATACAGTTACGAACCATGGCATTTACGTTACGTAGGAAAAGAAACTGCGACAGAAATTTATCAAGCACAAGTAACATTAGAAGAATTCTTTGGACTTTATCCTTAAACCAAGAAGCTAAAGCTTCTTGGTTTTTATCGTATTATTTTGAAGATATTCTTTATGAAGCAGTAATAAAAGAACACTTTCTTGTTTGGCAAGAAGTGAAGTAGCCAGTCGAACTTGTGCTTTTTTTCATAGGACAAGAAAGTATAAAATTTGCGGAGATGTCTAGCTCCGAGCGCCCAGAAACTAGGCGACTTCACGAATCGCCCTACGATAAGTCATCATCGGTTCGTAAACTCACCGTGATTCCTTTATCTCAGTTGATGCGCTCCAGTCGCTCCAGTCGCTACGTTTCTAAACGGGCGCTCTGCGCTTTTCTTAGAAAGTCGACGCAAGCACAGAAAATTAGGCAATTTCACGAATCGCTCAATCATCGCTTATTGCGGTCCCTAAAATATCGGGAAAACTTCTTATTCTACTTGTTAGATTTCCCTCTAATTTCATTTTTACCGGGAAATCCTTTAATTTTAAAAGGGTGATTTCCTGGTGAATGTAGCTTTACCGGGAAAACTTACAGTTACATGCAACGGTTTTCCTAGTATTAGATACGTTAACATAAAAATGCAGATATAGGCTAAAAACAGACTGGGTGATTTCATCTTATTCACCAAAAATACTAACCTCACATAACCTATAGTAGCAAGCTCATTATGGGGTGATTTGGTGAAGCTGATGACAGGAATGCTTGTGACACGATATTCTTATAAACATGATATCGTTTTTCGTATCAAAAATATAAATGATGATAAGGTATTACTACACGGAGAAGATTTACGTCTAGAAGCAGATGCACCTGTTGATGATCTTCGTATTTTACCAGAAGAAGATATTAGAAAAAGACAGGATGAAATAAAAGAAAAAGAAGAGTATTCATATCGTCTTTTTCGTCAAGATTATCAGCTAATGAAAGAAAAAAAAGATTATGAGCATAAAAAAATAGAGCCACGTAATATTCAACGATTTCAATTACCAGTAAAAGTACTACACATTGATGGTGATCGACTTTATTTAAAGAAATGCATTGAATTATATCAGCGACTAGGATTGCAAGTGCATGGTGTGTATGTGCAAGAAAAAGAATTACCCATTGAAATGGAAGACCTAGTTAAAAAAGTGCAGCCAGATATTATCGTTATTACCGGACATGATGCTTATTCAGAATCAAAGGGCAGTAAAAAAGATATGTCCGCATACCGCAACACACGATTTTTTGTTGAAGCTGTACGTCAAGCGAGAGAATGGTCTCCCAATTTGGATCAATTGATTATTTTTGCAGGGGCATGTCAATCACACTTTGAATCGCTTATTCGCGCAGGGGCTAATTTTGCAAGCTCACCAGATCGCGTCAATATTCATGCGTTAGATCCCGTCTATGTTGTAGCAAAAGTAGCCTACACACCTTTTATGGATAAAGTGAATGTTTATGATGTGTTAAAAAACACACTTACTGGTGAAAGAGGTCTAGGGGGAATGGAAACAAGGGGGCTTTATCGTACCGGTATACCTTATGTAGAGACAAAATAGTTTTGTCTCTATTTTTTTCGCATTTTTTGATACAATATAAAGGGAAACTTGTCAGGGTGTTAAGGAAGGTGATCTCCTAACTTAGAACTCTCTCGAAATTTGAATTGAGGGGATTTACCGACACTTAGCTCCGTGATAAATGAAGATTACATAAGGGGGAGAATGTATAATGGATTATCGTATTGAACGTGACACTATCGGTGAAATGAAGGTTGCGAATGATAAGTATTGGGGGGCGCAAACACAGCGTAGTAAAGAAAATTTCCCAATTGGTAATGAGACAATGCCAACTGAAATAATTGAAGGCTTTGCCATTTTAAAACGTAGTGCTGCCATTGTAAATAGCGAACTAGGTTTAATGGAACAATTGAAAGCGGATGCGATAAAACATGCTGCAGACCGCATTTTAGCAGGTGAATTATATGAGCACTTCCCATTAGTAGTATGGCAAACAGGTAGTGGTACACAATCCAATATGAACGTTAATGAAGTGATTGCTTATGTAGGAAATCTGTGGTTAAAGGAACAAAATAGTGATGTTACCTTACATCCAAATGATGATGTCAATAAATCACAAAGTTCCAACGACACCTATCCAACTGCTTTACATATTGCTGCTGTCCGTAAATTAGAGGACGTTGTTTTACCTGCATTAGCAACTTTAAAAGCAACGATAAAAGAAAAGATGGAAGCGTTTGACGATATCGTGAAAATCGGACGGACACACCTCCAAGATGCTACCCCATTAACGTTAGGACAAGAGATTAGTGGCTGGCATCGGATGCTGGAAAAAACAGAATCGATGATCAAAGACAGTATTCCCTATGTGAAAGAATTGGCTATTGGTGGTACTGCTGTTGGTACTGGATTAAATGCTCATCCGGAATTTTCAGAGCGTGTAACAGCAAAAATTAGTGAATATACCGGAAAAGATTTTGTTTCTGCACCAAATAAATTCCATGCATTGACAAGCCATGATGAGTTAGTCTATGCACACGGAGCTTTAAAAGGATTAGCTGCAGACTTAATGAAGATAGGTAACGATGTGCGTTGGTTAGCTAGTGGACCTCGTTGCGGAATTGGGGAAATTACAATTCCAGCCAATGAACCAGGAAGCTCGATTATGCCTGGTAAGGTTAATCCGACGCAAAGTGAAGCAATTACCATGGTAGCGACACAAGTAATGGGCAATGATGCAGCAATTGGTATCGCTGCAAGTCAAGGTAATTTTGAATTAAATGTCTTTAAACCAGTTATTGCTTATAACTTCTTGCAATCTGCACAACTATTAGCAGACAGTATGCTATCATTTAATGATCGTTGTGTTGTCGGAATAGAGCCAAATCATGAACAAATTGAGAAAAACTTAAATGATTCACTTATGCTAGTAACAGCACTTAATCCGCATATTGGATATGAGAATGCCGCAAAGATTGCCAAAAAAGCGTTTGCTGATAATACAACATTAAAAGAAGCTGCAGTTGAATCAGGCTTATTAACAGCTGAGCAATTTGATGAATGGATCAAGCCAGAAGAAATGACTTATCCAAAATAAACACGTTGGAATTGTTGCTAGAAATTGCTAGTGAAATAAAAGCATATTGATCTCCTTTTTGTTCACAATATGGGGTACAGGAGGTGATCAAAGATGGCAACTAACAATTCAAATCAATTAGTTGTTCCTGGAGTAGAGCAAGCACTAGATCAAATGAAATATGAGATTGCACAAGAATTTGGTGTAAACTTAGGTGCAGACTCTACTTCTCGTGCTAACGGTTCTGTTGGTGGAGAAATCACAAAACGCTTAGTAACAATGGCTGAACAACAATTTGGTGGAAACCAACAACAATAATTGAATAATAAGAAGAAGGAGACGCTTATTTAAGTGTCTCCTTTTTACAGATTAAGAAAATATAAAAGAAGTTGTAAAGCAATGAAAAAAGTACAATATATAAGTGAAATGAAGGAATGTAATATTCATTGCGGAGGATAAATATGTATATTTGTTATCTATGTAATGGTCTAGAAAAAATGGAGCATAGATGTCCGGTATGTGATGCACATATGTTAGATGGAGGTAAGGTTGTCGATTACTATGATGATTATGCGCCTTATATTGAAATAAATGATGCGCAATTGATCGATGGAATTCCTAATTCCAGTTCCTTACATCAATGCGTACACGTTGGAGTTTGTTCAGCTTGTAATTATTCTGAAGAAGTTGTTATCCATGAGCATGAATTAACATGATAGTTTGAGCGAAGGTCATTTATTGAAAAGGTATGAATCATATCAAAAGAATAAACCAATACGAAAAATAGAAAAACCCGTTTCGAGCTAACGAAACGGGTTTGATTACATTATTTATTTAATGCGTTGTTCATTGTCTTTATCGAAGAAGTGGCATTTATGCATATCGAATGCCAAGTCGATTTTTTCACCACCGTGGATATCTGTACGAGAATCAACACGTGCAACGAATTCTTGACCATTTACTTCAGAGTATAGATAAGACTCAGAACCCATTAATTCGGATACATCGATCGTAGCGGTAATTTTCTTACCTGGATTCGCATCTAAGAAGACAGGCTCATCATGGATATCTTCTGGACGTACACCTAGTACTACTTCTTTACCAACATATCCTTGCTCACGAAGTACTTTCATTTTTCCTTCAGGTACTTCAACTTTTGTATCACCAAGTGCAATTTTTCCTTCTTCTAATGTACCGTTAAAGAAGTTCATAGCTGGTGAACCGATGAAACCACCAACGAAGATGTTGTTTGGCTTATCATATACTTCTTTAGGAGCACCAACTTGCTGGATAACACCATCTTTTAATACAACAAGGCGAGTTGCCATTGTCATCGCTTCTGTTTGGTCGTGTGTAACGTAAATAGTAGTTGTTTGTAGGCGGTGGTGAAGCTTTTGAATTTCCGCACGCATTTGTACACGAAGTTTCGCATCCAAGTTTGATAACGGCTCATCCATTAAGAATACTTTTGCATCACGGACGATTGCACGACCTAGTGCAACACGCTGACGCTGACCACCTGAAAGTGCCTTCGGTTTACGGTCTAAGTAAGCTTCCAAACCTAGAATACGAGCTGCTTCTTTTACACGACGCTCGATTTCGTCTTTTTTGAATTTACGAAGTTTAAGACCAAATGCCATATTGTCATAAACATTCATGTGTGGATATAGTGCGTAGTTTTGGAATACCATCGCAATATCACGGTCTTTAGGAGCGACTTCATTCATCAATTTGTCATCGATGTAGAACTCTCCACTAGAAATTTCTTCAAGACCTGCAATCATACGAAGTGTAGTTGATTTACCGCAACCAGATGGACCTACGAATACGATAAATTCTTTGTCTTTAATTTCAAGGTTGAAGTTGTCAACTGCTTTGTCTTCACCTTTTGTATAAATTTTGTCAATGTTTCTTAATGTTAATTCTGCCATTGTATTCCCCTCCTAATTTGTTGAAAGCGTTTCATCTATGTCTATAAGTTTACTAATAAAATGTCCAAAGGTAAATAGAAAGCGTGCACAAAAAAAGTCACCCTATTTGTGCACGGTTACAAAAGCATGTCCCTTAAGTGATGTATTGTCTCATTTTACCATTTTGTGCGCATAAGCAGACATAAATAAACGGCAATGGCTCCATCGAATTGTTTCACATCTATCCCCGTTTTCTCAATGAACTTGTCCACACGATACTGTAAACTATTACGGTGCATGTACATTTTTTTTGCCGCTAAGGTTGTATTGGAATTGGACTCCAAAAAGACTTGAACTGTCTTTAATAATTCTTCGTCACTTTTTACCTCATTAAGGATTGAATCCGTAATCATCTGTTGTTCTTTATCACTTATATCATGTAAAAATAGATACGGAATCGCTTTAATATAATCCAAAACAGCATGATTATGGCGTCTGGTTAAGTAGTAACATTTTTTGATCCATTCATAGAAATCTGGTGCTTGTTGAATATGATGTAATGTTGGACCGACAAAAAGCTTTATATTGATATAAAAATCTGTCGTTAGTACCTCGATAATCTCGGAATAGGATACAAAGTCCTCGATTGTTTGGACTTCTTCTTGAATGATCACTCCTTCATGGTTGTTTTCCCACAGGATGGAGGTCTTTTGCGGGAACAAACCATGGATCGCTTCTCTAAATGATTCAGGATCAATCGACTCATCTGATAGGGAAAAATAGACAAAATGGAAGGCGGACATGCTATCTTCCATCATTTTTTTAGGAATTTCATGTTGAAATAAAATATCCATCCATAATTTTTCGCGTTCAGTAGTCGGTGGTTGACTAGCTTTATATGGCGCAAGTAATATTTCTAAAATTTTCGATTCTCTCTCCGTTAATTCATCTTTAGGTACTCCGATAATGTCATTTTCATTTGTGACATACCATTTATACGAAATCGTATCCATTTTTGTCTCATTTGAATGTGTAACTAAATTAGGGAACATTTGTTGAAGTTGTTCTAACATGTTTAAGCCTCTTTCATTGAAATATCATTTACATCTATTATAACAAAGAATATATGTTATGAGCGTTAACTCCATAAAAATACACACACTTTTTAAAAGAGTGTGTGTATTTTTACTCCCCGTCTGTTTCGGCGGGAAAGGCTTCTTTTTCTTTTGGCAATTTTCTTGCTTGTTCGATTTGCATTCGACCATGTACCGAATGTGCTGTACCACCAGCCATTCCTTCATTAATCATACGATCAACATCTACTTCATATTTTTCGCGAGAATCTGTCTGCTTTTTGGATGAAGGTTTTGCCATAATACTCCCTCCTCTAAGCATAGCTTGAACCAAAAGGTGAAAATCATTCAACATTTAAGGAGAACTCAAATAAAGAAGTGAAATACGCTTGTGTTTTAGCTGCAAGAGCAGGATGATAAAATACTTGCCAACTAGGTTTTGCTTGAACTTCTATTAACCAAAGTCTTCTTTCCTTATCGATACCGATCTCAAATCCCAACTCTCCAATCGTACCAGATAACATATTTTCCAATAGCTTGCTTAAAACGATGGCTAATTCTTTTACTTTTTTGATGGTGTTTCTTCCTAAGTTCAGTGTGTCTAAATCAAATATTTCATTCCCAGTATTTTTTCTTCCATATAATAAGGTCACTTGCCATTGCTTTGTTTTGTTTGTATGCACTCTTAGGTAAAAGGAATCACCCTGATGTTGGATCAAATCTATTGCGTCCTGTAATACATATTGCCGGAAGCCATTAGGAAATAACGCTTGTTTAAACTGTTCAAGGTCTTGATAATATTGTCGACTGTTATGATTGTGCGTTACAAATAGAAGGTCTCCCACTTCTTCTATATAGAAATGATTGCTATCATCATCTTTCAATGGCATTAGTGTAACTGGATGCTGGGAAAGCTTATGTTGAATGGTCTGAATCGAAGGATGGAAAGTGGTACCAGGTAGAAGATAATTGATTCGTTCATGATTCATAATATTATCATATACTTGCCATTTGTTAAAAAAGTCGGGATTAAATATAATAGAGTTTGTGGTCAAATACTGTTTTATTTTTTGTACCTTTTTATGTGATTCGATTTTTCGATTAGGTAGACGATTGTATATAACGGGTGGTATATCTGTTTCAATCGTTTTCCACTCCTGCTCTTGCCAAACAATTCCTGTTAAGCTATTTGTTTGGAAATGAACGTCATGATAGGAGAAAAAAATCGTTTCAAATCCAAGAGAATGCCCGACTCTAGCCATTTCTTGATATAATCTTTGATAGGATGATTGCTGTGGAGAGCAATGACTGAATACACCAAAGAGATAGTTTATGTGGCAGGTATTTGTATCGGTATTCAAAATGATTGGTGCATGATTGATTAAATGAAATTGCTTCATGATCGAAGAAGAAAGATAAATCGTGTTTGTTCTGTTATGATGGCTTAAGATATCACACGGAATGTGTTGTAAGCCATGCTGTAGCATAGACATCTGTTTTAAATGATAGTAAGCCTCGGTAGGGACAATCATTCTATTTTTGTCATTAGGATAGGCTATTATTCGGAATGTCTGTCGCATGTTGACACCTGCTTTCTTCATGTAGGCTAATTCATTATATGCAGCAGGAAGGTGTACTATACTTTACAAAGAGGAAAGGTGGAAAGAAGGGTGGAAAACCTTATTATAATACTTTTCTTGGTGGTCATTGGCAGTTTTATTGGTGGATTAACCAACTCTGTGGCTATTAAGATGCTGTTTCGGCCTTATCAGGCAATATATATTGGTAAATGGAAGGTACCATTCACGCCGGGTGTTATCCCGAAAAGGCGTGATCAATTAGCGAAACAACTTGGACAATTGGTTGTCAATCATTTACTAACGATCGATAGTATTCAATTAAAATTGCAGGACCAAGGATTAAAACAACAAGTACAACAAAAGATAAACAAAGAGTGGCAGCTTTTCCTGGCCAAATCGATCACGATTAGCCAACTATCAGACAAGTTTCAACTAAACATCAATTCTGATCATGTGAAAAGATTGATTGCGGATAAAGTAATCGACCAAGTTCATAACTTTCTGCAAAAAAATCAACAAAAACCGTTTAAGCTTTGGCTTGGTCAAATGATATCAGAAAAAGAACTAGAAAAGACATCCATTTTTTTACGTGATAAAGGAATTGATTTATTAAATAATGAAGAAACGCATCACAAGATAGAAGCAGTCATTAAACAATATGCTGAATCCAAAGGTTTTCTAGGAAATATGGTGTTATCGATGTTCAGTAGCGATGAATTAGCGTTGAAAATCCAGCGATTAGTAACGGATTATTTACGTTCTGAAGAGGGGAGCAGGTGGATTCTGCAAGCAGTCCAAAATGAGTGGCAAAACCTTTTACACCAGGAAGTTCAACTTATCGAACCATTGTTTGCCAAAAAAGAAACACAACAGTTACTGCGCGAATTGATTCATGAAAATGTCCCAGCAGAGGAATGGTTAGACAAGCCCATTCAGGAGATAGTAACCCCTTTTGCCAATCAAATAGAGGAAAAGGTACTACCATTACTAGTCGAGCAGTTATTTAGCAAATTGTCAGATAGTGTGCCGAATATGTTGCAACATTTAGAAGTGGAGAAAATGGTCGAAAATCAAGTAGCATCCTTTCCAACTTCGCGGATAGAGGAAATCATTTTATCGATTTCTCGAAAAGAATTTAAACTGATTACTTATTTAGGTGCTTTATTAGGTGGATTTATTGGGTTAATTCAGGCGATTCTCTTTATCGTCGTTTAAATCTTTGTTATAGTGGTAAAGTACATGTAGGAACATATACATGAAGGTATAGCGACCTATGAATGACGTAACTATTTTAGGAGGATTTTATTTTATGTCTAACGTTTATGACAGTGCAAATGAGCTTGAAAAAGCAATTCAGGAAAGCGACGAATTCAAGGATTTGAAAGCTGCTTATGATAAAGTAATGGAAGATCCGAATTCTAAGCAAATGTTCGACAATTTCCGTAACACGCAGTTAGAATTACAACAGAAACAAATGCAAGGTGAGGAAATTACCGAAGAGGAAGTTGAAAAGGCAAAACAAGTTGTGGAGCTTGTCCAACAGCATGAAGACATTTCCAAACTAATGGAGCAAGAACAACGTGTCAATGTTTTGATTAATGATATTAGCCGTATTATCACAAAACCATTAGAAGAATTATATGGTGCACAACAACAATAACAACACATCATGAGTTACAGTATTTTGCTGTAGCTCATTTTTATTTGAAACTTTTTGCTTGTTACTACCGTAATACTAATTGGAAGGAGTGAAAGAATGTGACGTTAAAATTAGAGAATGTTACGAAAAGATTTGGATCATTTACCGCTGTTGATGATTTATCGATTGAGATACCTGAAAAGAATATATTCGGTTTTCTTGGTGCAAATGGTGCAGGAAAAACAACGACATTTCGAATGATCCTCAATTTATTAGATCAAACATCTGGATCTATTACTTGGAATGGAGAAACAATCGATTACAGTAAAAGTGATCAAATTGGCTATTTACCAGAGGAGAGAGGTTTGTATCCTAAATTAAAGGTTCGTGATCAATTAATTTATCTAGGAAAATTACGAGGGATGCAAAAGAAAGAAGTATTAGATGAATTGACTAGCTGGTTGGATTATTTAAAAGTTCCACAGTATATGGACAAAAAAGTAGAAGAATTATCGAAAGGGAATCAGCAAAAAATCCAATTTATATCGGCTGTGATACATAAACCAAAGCTGCTTATTTTGGATGAACCTTTCTCCGGTTTGGATCCCGTTAATGTCGAATTGTTAAAAAAGGCGGTAATTGAATTAAAAAACACTGGAACGTCGATCGTCTTTTCCTCACACCGGATGGAGCATGTAGAAGAATTATGTCAGCATTTATGCATGATGCAGCATGGTAAACCGATTTTACATGGCGATCTTCGTGAAATTAAACGATCATTCGGTAAGAAGAATTTATCAATACAAGCGGATTTTGACCTATCCTTTTTAGAAAATGTTGCTGGCGTTGTTAAAGTGAAATACTTTAGCGATGGTGTTCTTTGTCAAATCGAAAATGAAAATGTCTCCCAAAGCGTATTAGAAGAAATATCAGGCAAAGGTTTTATCCGTAAATTTGAATTGGACGAACCAAGTCTGAATGACATTTTTATTGAGAAAGCTGGTGAGTCATATGAATAAATTTTGGATTGTCTTTTCTCATACTTATTTATCAAAAATAAAGTCAAAATCATTTATTATCACCACTGCTATCATTCTAGCGTTAATTGTTTTAATGTCGAATGTTCAATCATTTATAGAAATGTTTGATTCAGATGAGGTAGATCAAGTTGCAGTTGTAACAGAACAAGCGGAAGTTTACTCACAATTGGAAGCACGGACGGAAGCCGATTTTGAATTAGAGCAATTTTACGGGACACTAGAAGAGGCCAAGGATGCAGTAGGAGAAGAAAGATTTATTGCTGTATTGGATATCAGCGAATCGGAAGAAGGATTACCTGAAGCTACTTACTATAGTAGAGATTATACTAATCAAACTGCACAAAATATATTAGAAAGCCAATTACAACAAATAAAAGTGGAGATGGCAACCAATCAATCAGGTATTGATCCTGCTGTTATTGCTTCGATCTATGAACCAATTTCTTTTGAGAATGAATTAATTGCTACAGGTAACGGTGACGCTAGTGATGTCAAAACAGAAGAAGAGTTAAGCGGAGCGCGAGGCCTAGTATATGCGATCTTATTTTTACTATATATGGCGGTCATTTTGTATGGAAATATGATTGCGATGGACATAGCCAACGAGAAAACATCAAGAGTAATGGAAATTTTAATTTCAAGTTCCTCCCCAGTCAGTCAAATGTTTGCTAAAATTTTCGGAATTGGCTTAGTAGGTCTAACCCAAATGGTTGTTCTATTAGGGACAGGTTACTTCGTTATTATGCAGAAGCAAGATGAACTGATTGGTGATTTCTTTGAGTTTTTCGGACTATCTGATGTAAGTCTTTCTACATTTGTATACGCGATCGTTTTCTTCTTGTTAGGGTATTTCTTATATGCGACATTAGCAGCAATGTTAGGGTCATTAGTAAGTAGAACGGAAGATGTCCAGCAATTGATGACTCCTGTTACATTTTTAATTATAGCTGCCTTTATGATTTCCATGATCGGATTAGGTATGCCGGAATCAACATTTGTCGTTATTTCATCGTATATCCCATTCTTCTCGCCAATGGCAATGTTCCTGCGGGTCGGCTTACTGGATATCGCATTCTGGGAAGTGGGATTAAGTATTCTCATATTAATTGCAACGATTGTAGTATTTGCCATTTTAGGAGCCAAAATATATCGAGGCGGCGTACTCATGTACGGCACATCCACCTCATTAAAAGACTTCAAAAAAGCATTACAACTATCGAAAAAAGAATAAAAAAAGAGGAAGCTATTTCGCAACGAGCGAAATAGCTTTTTACAAATTTGTTAGTTGTCCAAGTTGCCAGAAAACCGGTCGAAGTTGCCAGAAAAGTCGAGAGAGTTGCCAGTAAACCGGTCGAAGTTGCCAGAAAGGTCGAGAGAGTTGCCAGTAAACCAACCAAAGTTGCCAGAAAACTCATAGAAGTGTCACTTTAATTTAATAGTATAGTTAAGTCATATTTCCGATCTCGATAACTCCCGACAAATGGACAGTTTAATTGTCTTAATAATCTTTTCGTCAGGTCTATTGATATGCCGTCTAAAAACCATCTGGCCTGTTTATTAGTTATTACTGGACCGAAGATCAATGCCCACTCTTTAAGCGCATGGACATGCATCATTTTGTCTTTAATACCACATTTAGGACATTGCCAAGTTCCATAAATCCTTATTGCCTTTACATTCTGACATGATGGACAAAATACACCTCGTACTATTTTTCGAAGATCTATCTTAAATTTTTCATGTATGTTTACTTTTCGTTCTTGATGATGGGCTGAAATGAAATTAATGAGGTGTCTGTACTCAGTATAGTTATATTCGTTGTTAGCTGTTGGTTCTTGGAGGAAAAGTTTGATTCTGAGAGGCAATTGCTGAACAGGTATTATATCAGGATGCTTAAAGTTAAGGTTGGCATTCGGGTGAGTAAAAACAACGATTGGATGAATCGGGGGAAAAGAGAAGCCGTGTAAAGTAAGTAGCGCTTCTAATTTTTCTTGTTGGAATTTAGCTTGTAAAAGTGGATGATCATAAATTTCGATTTTTCCATCTTCATGTTCTTGGACTAATTGATCTGCTTCATTAATGAATAGCTTGCCTTTTAGGTGTTCGACTTCACAAATGAAGATTTTCTTTAGGAAAAAGGATAGGTTGTCCATTTGGAAATAATGTTTTTGCCAAGGTAACCGGATACCGTACAAGAGCATTTTTTCCTTTTGCACCATATGCAAATGATAAGGTAATTGCTTTTCACCGGTATAACCCGATAATTCTCTGCCATATGCATTTTCCAAATCTTGAGGAATATCATGAGGTGAGAGTCGGATGATAAGTGCTTCTAACTGTCTCAAATAAAGAGATTTTCTTACAGAATCATGGGTCAAGTAATCGACCTCCCTTATTATTTTTTTACCATAATATCATACCAGACCAAAATCGGAAATATTCTGAATATTATAATTCAAATCATCCTACCATTGTTTACATTGGCTTACATATGATAAAATGACTTTTTTTGAATATATAGTAAAGCAATACAGACACTATATATACATAATCAACATAGGTGGTGATCTTGATGGGACAGGAAACAATCAATGTAGCAACGTGGGGGTGGTTATTAGTCCCAATGTTATCCGTTGTTCTCTTATCGTTAATCACCTTTTTTACAGAAAGAGGAGAGTAAATAATGGATAGTGTTACGTTAATCACGTTTATCGTTTATTTAGTCGGAATGTTAGTTATTGGAATTATCGCCTTTCGCTTAACAAACAACCTTTCCGACTATGTTTTAGGTGGCCGAAATTTAGGTGGAAGTGTAGCAGCCCTAAGTGCTGGAGCTTCTGATATGAGTAGTTGGCTTTTGCTTGGTTTGCCAGGCGCCATGTATGCAGGTGGTATGAATCAAATCTGGCTTGCGATTGGTTTAGCAGTAGGGGCATACTTGAATTGGCAATTTGTAGCGAAACGGTTAAGGACTTATACCGAAGTTGCCAAAGACTCCATTACTATTCCAGACTTTCTAGAAAATCGTTTTCGAGACAAATCACGGATTCTACGTGTTATTTCTGCTCTGGTTATTTTGATATTCTTTACATTTTATACGTCAGCAGGACTGGTCGGCGGAGCTATTTTATTTGAACAGTCCTTTGGAATAGAATATCAATCTGCGTTATGGATTGGAGCCATTGTCATTATATCTTATACATTTTTAGGCGGATTTCTAGCAGTAAGCTGGACAGACTTTTTCCAGGGTATCCTAATGTTTTTAGCATTAATTATTGTACCAATTGTAGCCATTAACGCTGCAGGTGGCTGGGATGAGGTCGTTAGTCAAGTGGGGAGCATAGATCCGGGATATCTGAACGCATTTACAGATACCACGGCCATTGGTATTATTTCGTTATTAGCTTGGGGGCTAGGTTATTTTGGACAGCCACATATCATAACAAGGTTTATGGCCGTAAAATCGACTAAAGAAATCCCAAAGGCCAGATTTATAGGAATGTCATGGATGGTATTTGCTTTATATGGTTCGATTTTTACCGGTTTTGCTGGGATTGCCTATTTTGCCGACACACCGTTAGATAATGCGGAAACAGTCTTTATAGCTTTCACACAAGAGCTGTTTAACCCATGGGTTGCAGGTATTTTATTAGCTGCGATTTTATCTGCGATTATGAGTACAATTGATTCACAATTATTAGTATCCTCTAGTGCGGTTGCAGAGGACTTCTATAAGGGAATTATAAGAAAAAATGCCAGTCAAAAAGAATTAGTATGGATAGGGAGAATTGCAGTCATTATCATCGCGATTATTGCGATCCTGATCGCTCAAGATCCTGAAAGCCAAGTTCTTGATTTAGTCGAATATGCATGGGCAGGATTTGGAGCAGCGTTTGGTCCGATTATCATATTGAGTTTGTTTTGGAAAAGGACAACGGTAGGTGGAGCGATTGCCGGAATGGTGGTAGGCGCTTTAACGGTAATTGTTTGGGAGCAGCTTGAAGGAGGAATATTTGATTTATATGAAATTGTACCAGGGTTTGCATTGGGTACAGTTGCAATCATTATTGTCAGCCTTATTTTTGGAACCCCAACAAACCCATCAAAAGTTGTGAGAGAAGAATTTAATGAAGCTATCGAAAATGAATCGTGAGATTTAAAAAAATATGATTGTTGCAAGGAGTCCGAAAATAGAAAGGACTCCTTGTTCATGTTTCAATCCAAAATCTTTTCACTACATTACCGTCATCTTCCATATAATCTGCATCTTCTATTCCGCCATTTTTTAAAATAGCTTTCAGAGAACCGATATTGTCAGCATCACAAGTAACAAGTGCTCTAGTAATCCCTATCTTTTTAGCTTCAAGTAACGCCAATTCCAAAATTTTGGTCGCGTAACCTTTCTTTCGCTCACTCGGACGTATACCATAACCGATATGACCTCCAATGGAAAGAAGTATTTCTGATAATTGATGTCTAATATTGACAACGCCAATAATCGTTTTCTCTCTAACTAACCAAAAAGTAGAATCAGGAACCCATCCATCAGGTAAGTTCACTCCTTGTTCGTGATCATTAATAAATTGCAGGAAACGATCCATATCATCAGGATGTTTTTCGATGACCCAAGGTATCATTTTCTCACCGCTTTTTTTCCACTCTAAGTAAAAATCCTGATATTCTCTCGTTAACATTTTCATTGGCTTCACTAATTTAACAGACATACCACCACGTCACCCCCATATTTAAAGTTTAACATAAAATTCCATAAAAATGACAAATCGAACGTGCATTCTTATTTATGCTCTGCTACAATAGAGGGAGGAAGAAGGTGAAGGATGATGAAAAAAGAAATTTCTTTCATTCATTGTGCGGATTTGCATTTAGACAGTCCATTTAAAGGCTTGAAAGACATTCCATCTGAACTATTAAGAGATATTAGACAAAGTACATTTCAAGCCTTAGAAAATCTCACCGAACAAGCCATCAAACATCAAGTAGATTTTGTCCTTTTAGTAGGAGATATTTTTGACCAGGAAGAACAAAGCATGCAAGCGCATATGGCATTACAGAAAGCTTTTCAAAG
This sequence comes from Gracilibacillus thailandensis, assembly GCF_010994055.1. Taxonomy (NCBI): domain Bacteria; kingdom Bacillati; phylum Bacillota; class Bacilli; order Caryophanales; family Bacillaceae; genus Gracilibacillus; species Gracilibacillus thailandensis. The sequence continues at coordinate 51,486 of NZ_WJID01000044.1, forward strand.
ATTACAAGAACAACAGATTAAGGTATACCTCTCTTACGGTAACCATGATTATTTGAACAGTCAGTCCTTTCCGCGTAACTACCCGGACAATGTACATGTTTTTGATAAAGAAGAGGTTACATCCTTCCCATTTATCAAAGATGGACAAGTTCAAGCGAGAATCTATGGCTTTAGTTATGAAAATAGAGCAGTAGTGGAAAACAAAACGAAAGAGTACGAGAAAACAGTCGATCATTGTTTTCATATCGCTACGTTACACGGAAGTATTGGAAATGAACTCAACCAGGATCATGCAAGTTATGCTCCTTTTCAACTGACAGAACTGAAAGAAGCTGGATTTAATTATTGGGCACTAGGGCATATACATAAGCGCGAAATAGTAGCGGAAAGTCCGCCAGTTGTCTATCCAGGGAATATCCAAGGTAGGTCAACGAAAGAAACAGGGGAAAAGGGTTGCTACCTTGTCACCTTATCTGAAAATAATGCAAAGCTTGAATTTCTACCTCTATCTCCTATTAGCTTTGAAAAAGTACCAGTAGATGCCAGTGGTTGGACAGATCTTCCGAGTGTGACGGAACAGCTAATAGAAATCTCCAATCAATGGAAAACAGGAAAAACATTAATCCAGTTCATTTTTTCGCAAGTAGCGGAAGACAAGGAAGTCTGGTTCACTAATGGCCAGATAACAGAAATGATTACCTATTTGAATCAGGAATTAAAGCATAGCTATATTATCGGTTATAAATGGAACATGGCAGCTAAACGTTCTGAATGGCAACATGGCGGTCGTTTTTTGGAAGAGTTAGCAACTGCTTTTCAAGAAACAAATCTGGAGCAGACAATCAGCCCGTTATGGCAGCATGGAGAAGGAAGAAAATGGCTGCGAGAATTAGATGGTGATGATCAAACGGAAATCCTGCACGAAGCAGAATATCTTTTAGATCAATTACTGCATGAAAAGGAGGGATAAGTCTTGCGGATAGAAAGCATACATATATATGGTTTTGGAAAATGGATTGATCAGCATTTTTCTCTCGAGCAAGACGGTCCTATTGAAATTGCAGGGGATAATGAATCGGGCAAATCAACTTTGAGACAATTTATTTTATACATTTTGTTTGGCTTGAAATCGAAACAGATAGAACGTTTCACACCGAAACAAGGATCAACTGTAGGTGGGAGGCTTACTGTTTCCGGGCTTGCGAACCAAACTGTCACGATAGAACGAGTACAAGGCAAGCATAAAAATCAGGCGATCATATATGGTGAGAGCGGAACACAGATGGATGAAGAATGGTTAAAATCTGCTTTGCAAGGGATCGATCGTAAGGAATTCCAATCAATCTATACATTTGATGCCCATGACCTCAAGCAAATTCAAGATCTTGACAATCAATCTCTGCATGAAGTCTTATTAGCGGTAGGTATGACAGGGTCAGATCGGATCTATTATGCAGAAAAAAATTTGGAAAAAACGTTGGCAGACCTGTTTAAACCGTATGGAAAAAAGCCGGAGATTAATCAACTTTTTCAAGAGCTAGCAGATCTCAAGAAGAAATTAACCGAAGCGAAAGAGAAGGAAAGTCAGTATCAGCAACAATTAACAGAAATAGAAGAGTTAGACGAGCAATTAATCCAACTACAACAAGCTAAAAGTAACACCATCCAAAGGCAGGAACAAGCTGAAAAACGGTTAACACACTATGCTTTAATCGAGGATTACTATTTCACCACTGCTCAATTAAAAAGACAAGATGCAACTATTACGTTTCCGGTTGAAGGATTAAAGCGTCTGAATGAATGGAAGGACTCGCTCTTACCATTAAAAAGTGAAGAGCAGGTGCTGCGTAATAATCTAAACGAAGTGGAGCAGCAGATAAGCCAGTTGGCGCTGATGCCTGATCAAAAATTTAAGACGGTCGAACGTGGGTTAAAGATACAATATGAAATGAACCAAATTGAGGCAGATATCCAACAAATCGGAAAACGCATCAAAGAAATCGAAAATGAAATGATCAGCAAGTTAGAAAATATGCAGATTAACCTGACTATTGAACAATTACGGGAGACAGAACTTCCTTTTTATCTAGAAGAAGCATGGGCTGATTTAGCGAATCAGCGTGAGAAATTATCCTTGGAAAAACAGTATGTCGAAAACGACAAATCCTCTACGGGCAGAATAAAACAGGAATTGCTGAAGGAAAAAGAACAACTGCAAAAAGCATTGCTGAGTCAGGATAAGATCAAACAATATCAAGAGGAGATTGCACAAGCAAATCGAGCAGAACAACAAGAACAATATCGTAAATGGCAGCAAACATTTCAACAACAATTGAAAGTATCTAATCTCGTTATCCTTATCGGGTTCCTACTAGCAGTAGGGCTTTTCTTGGTAACTGATTTACTATGGGTGGTTGTCACTCTTATTCTGGCTGTAGGTCAAAATGTCGCAATTAGGCTATATGGAAAGGCAGTTAAACAATGGTTACAGCCTGATCTGAAAGAGGTCGTTGTATTATCTCAAGCTGAAATTAAGGAGCGGGAGCGGATTATCGAGCAACAAACAGAGCTCCAGCAATCATTATCCGAAATGGATAAAGATGTACAAAAATATCAAAATGAACAGTTAAAACAAGCAGAACGATTTTCGTTTTTAACAGAACGCATCGAGCAAATCGAACAAAAAATTTCCGATCAAAAGCAGCAGTATCCTTTCTTAACTAATGTAGAATTGACTTATTGGCCAAGGCTTTATCAACAGGTGATCACGCAAAAAGAAAAGCTCTTGGAGATACAACGATTAGAAACAGAAATAAGTGATCTTCACGAGCAGTTAAAGGAAAAACAACGAGCTATTGATATCCTAGAAATAGATACGGATGATTTAGAATCAAATATGGAGAAGGAGCAGACAAAAAGAACAAAGCATCAGCAGCTCCAAACGAGAAGAGCAGAATGGCAATCACAGCTGGATACTGTTCTAGAGAAGCAAAAACCGTACCAAGAGGAAATTAATCTGTTATTGCACAAGGCAGAAGTGGATACAGAGGAAGCCTTTATCGAAAAAGGAGAACGGAAAGAAGAACTTGATCGCCTGCAGCAGAAACATACTCAGTTATATGATAGCTTAGCTGTCCTTTTTTCAGAAGAGGAAATCAAGCGAATAGCTGAGGGAGATTTTGATGAGGAAAAGACGTTACAGGTTTTATTAGAAGAGTGTAAACAAGTAATCAACGAAACTACTGAGCAAATAAAAGAAAAGCAAGCGTTATTAAGTGACAAAAAGGCAACGATTGCGATGCTGGAGGCAAATGAGGATACCTCGATTCTCAAGCATCAACTGGCCATCAAACAAGAAGAATTACAAGAAATAGCAAAACAATGGGCTGTTTATCATGTGGCATTATCAAACTTAACGGAAGCAAAATCAACTTATTCACAAAAATATATGCCTCAAGTGTTTGAGCAAGCTAGTGAGTATTTTAGCAAATTGACATTAGGTAGGTATCAGCACATATATATAGAAGATAATGAAACGGTGATTGTAGAAGACAGAGGCGGTTTTGTTTTTGAAGTTATCGAATTATCACAGGCAACTAAAGATCAATTATATATTGCCCTTCGTTTTGCATTAAGTCATGTCATGGCAAACCGATTAGCACTACCTTTTTTAATTGATGATGGGTTCGTACATTTTGATGCTAATCGAAAAGAAAAAGTGTTAGAGATGATCGAAGAATTAAGTAACGATCATCAAGTCCTCTATTTCACTGCTAATGCGACAACAAAAGCAAGTATTACATTATAATGGGAGAGTGTGCTATGAATCATATTATGTATAAAAGTGATGTAACAATAACGCCGAGAGATTTATCGGAAGTGTTTCAAGCTTCAGGCATAAAAAGACCTTATGATGACCTTGATCGTCTACAACAAATGCTTGATCATGCTAATGTATTAGTCACTGCCTGGGATCAGGAAAAAATAGTAGGGGTGGCAAGAGGCTTGACTGATTTCAGCTATTGCTGCTATTTGTCCGATTTAGCTGTAGATGAAGCTTATCAGCATCAAGGAATTGGTAAAGAACTGATAGAACAGGTTAAAGCAGAACTAAATGAGCAAGTTGCTTTGATTCTGTTATCAGCACCAGCTGCAATGGATTATTATCCAAAAGTGGGCTTCGATAAAATAGATAATGGTTATATCATTAAAAGGAAAAACTAAGAGAGGAAGGGATTTGAACAATGGCTGCCTTATTCGAATTCCTTTCAAGTACGTGTTATATATTAAGTTGGTTTCTCTTTGTGGTTAGCCTGTATTTTTTATATTGGATGGTGGTTTTACCTGGTTGATTTGTTATACCATTTTTGATATCTATAAGTTTATGGTTGATACTACGTTTATTATCGAAGAAATTACTGCCGAATTAAGCTATATAAAGCCATCCTCCATAGAGTAAGGATGGCTTTATTTCATCTTCTTTTCCGTAATAAACGAATAATAAAAAATAAAGCACCAAGGAAAATAAGCAAATAGAAAAGGTTAGCATAAATATCAAAATAATAGACAATATCTTCCCATGATTCCCCGACATATGCCCCCAATAAAACTAAGATAGTATTCCAGATCAGGGTTCCTAAGGCGGTAAAGATTAAAAATAGCGTCACATTCATTTTAGCCATCCCGGCTGGAATAGAAATAAGACTGCGAATTAGAGGGATAAATCGACAAAAGAAGATCGTCCAATAGCCATATTTATCAAACCAAGCATCAGCCTTGTAGATGTCTTCCTTTTTGATACGGAGAAGGTGTCCCCATTTTTCGACGATCTTTTCCAAGCGTTGAACGTTCAGTAGCATACCTATCAAGTATAATACAATTGCGCCTAGAACAGAACCTGCAGTTGAGGAAAGGATGACACCAACTATATGTAAGGAAGATATCGTAGTGAAAAAACCACCGAAAGTTAACACGACTTCCGAGGGAATAGGCGGAAAAATATTCTCCAATGCTATTAAAAACATAATACCGAGATATCCAAACTCATCCATTACAGTAAAAAACCATTCCTGCATCTTTACTGTTCTTCCTTTACCATTCTTCGTACCATACATGGCCGCTCTGTAAAGTTAAAAGTCTCATAAAATCGGTGAGCATCCTTAGTAGCTAAAGCAAATTTCGTATTTTTAAGCAGGGGATGTTCTAGTATGCATTGCATCAAAAAAGAACCAATCCCGCGTCCTTGATATTCCGAGTCGATCACAACATCTAATATCCAGGAGAAAACGGCTTGGTCAGATACAACTCGAGCAAAGCCAATTTGTTTATCTTTTTCGTAAATCCCAAATGAAAATGAATTCTCTATGCTGTGCGCGATCGTTTCTTTGCTTCGCTCATTTGCCCAATATGTTGGTTGCAAAAGTGTAAAAATGGTATCCAGATCGAGTAATTCTTTATCATCACTTACCACATAGTTATTGTGATACCATTCCATATGAATTCCCCATTTCGTCTATTTGTTATCGTTCTCTTCTAACAATCTAATGATCTCCTGATTTTGTTTCATGATCCGTTTTTGTTGATTTCGGATTTTATCGACAACGAATAATAGAATAAAAAGCATAATAATAGAAATGATAGCAAACAATTATACCCCTCCATTTTATCAGCAATAGGCGAGAAGACTCCCACCTCAAGG
>NZ_WJID01000045.1:0-27907 GCF_010994055.1 Gracilibacillus thailandensis
AAGTGGGCAGCCGGAGCGATGCTTTCCGTCTACACATCACTTCAAAATGACCACCTATGACAAAAACACTATCATGCCGCTTATTATATACTTTTCTTTTAAACAAAAAAGGTGTAGCTTGAGATAAGCTACACCTTCAAATTCATTACAATTAATCTCTCTTCGGTCATTTCTTCTATTGAATATTTCGGTCCTTCTTTACCATTGCCGCTATCCTTTACACCACCATATGGCATGAGATCAACGCGATATTGCGAACCATCATTGATCATCAACCCGCCTACTTCCACATGTTTCGCTGCATAATAAGCTGTATCGATATTTTGTGTGAAAATGCCACCTTGTAAACCGTAATCCGATTGATTGATTTCCTGAATACACTGCTTAATATCTGAAAAAGGTATGACACTTGCAATAGGTGCAAAAACCTCTTCACAAACTACACGCATTTCTGGTTTGACATCAGTCAGAATAGTAGGTTGCAGCAATGCACCTTCTCTTTCACCACCATAAAAAATAGTTGCACCTTTTTTCACAGCTTCTTGAATCCATTCTTCAGCACGTTTTGCCTCATCTTCTGCGATCATTGGACCAACATCTGTTTCTGGATCAGTTGGATCTCCTATTTTCAACTCATCCATATGTTCTTTTAGTTTATCTAGAAATAGCTCCTGCACTTCTTCATGCACATATATTCGTTGTACAGAAATACATACCTGTCCAGCAAAAGCGAAGGATTGTGCTGCTATTGTTTTTGCTGCTAACTCGACATCTGCTTCTTTATCAACTATTACAGGTGAGTTATTGCCCAATTCTAATATTAGTCGGTTCAAGCCTGTTTCTTGTTTTAATTTCAAACCTACCTTCGCACTTCCTGTAAACGTGTAAAGAGCAATACGCTCATCTTTCATCATTTGATTACCTACTGTTGAACCGGAACCAACGACTACTTGCAATAACCCTTTCGGTAAACCTGCTTTATCAAGAATTTCTGCTAATTTTAACGCTGAAATCGGGGTTTTACTCGCCGGTTTTAACACAACTGCATTACCAGCAGCAAGGGCAGGGGCTACTTTATGAGAAACGAGATTAAGTGGAAAATTAAATGGACTAATCGCTCCAACTACCCCTACTGGCACTTTGATCGTAAAAGCCATTCGATTTTCCGAACCCGGCGCTGCTTCGACAGGAACACCTTCACCATGGATACGTTTTGCCTCTTCTGCTGCTACTAAAAAGGTTTGAGCAGAACGATCAATCTCAGCTCGTGCCTGTTTTAACGGTTTCCCTGCTTCTTTGGTAATGATCATCGCCAACTCTTCTTTTTCGTCAGCAATTAGTTGAGAAGCTTTATCTAAGACCTGATATCGTTCATATGGAGAAAGCTTCTCCTGTTCAAATGCTTTAGCCGCACTAGTAATTGCCTTGTCTACCATCTCTTCGTCTGCTTTGGCAACACGTGCATATACTTCTTGAGAATATTTATCTAATACATCCAATGATTCGTTTGTGTCTAACCATTTTCCATCAATAAAAAGTTGAAACTTCTGCATCAGTTAACACCTCGGTTTTCAGATTTATCAATGTTATTCCACTTTTTTACTAGTTTAAACCTTGAGTCGAAAATTGAAAAGGAGTGTAATAAAATTTTGTACTCTCGTTTATCCTTATAACATAGTACCCAACGATTTAAGAAGTTCATTAAAAGGGAATGATAAAATGATTATTCCAGAAGAAGTTGCTAAAAAAACAGATGAGGCTTATCATTTTTTGGTTAAAGCTAATCAAAAGGATCACATTATTTGGATGGAAGATGTGTTTTTATCATGGCAATGGTGGTTTTGTTTCATACTAGCTATTATTCCATGGGTTTTATGGTGGAAATTTAGAAAAAAGGAATCGACGAACCGTTTATTACTCGGTGCTTTCTTTACCATGTTTATCTCGACTTCCCTAGATTCTTATGGAACAGAATTGGGTTATTGGGGTTACAGATATGAATTATTACCTTTTTTGCCATCTTTCTTCCCTTGGGATTTAAGTCTTCTTCCTGTTGCTTTTCTGGTAATTGTGCAAATAAAACCAAATATTTCACCTATTTTAAAGGCTATTTTTTATGCATTTCTTAGCTCGTCAATAGGCGAACCGTTCTTCGAATGGCTAGGATTTTATAATCCTATCACTTGGAATTACGTTTATTCATTACCGATACAGTTCATTATATTTCTAGTTGGATACTCCTTAGTTACAAGTAAAAAATTTGAAGCGATAAAATGAAAATAACAGTTCTATCCACCTTCTATTTACTATGGTATTAACCGGCATAGAAACATAGTATGTCAAAAAACGCTCAGAATTAAATTCTGAACGTTTTTTGGTTAAGCTCAATAACAGATTATTTTTGCGGATCATAAATGAAATAATCGAAATCAGCATGTTTGTTTTCACCTGATGTGTCTTGACATTGCATACCTACGAATGCTCCTGTAAAGAATCCACCACCTTGAATATAATCATCTGATAGCTTGTAGGATTCAAATTCAACCGGTACTGTATGCCAAGTTTCTCCGTCAAAGGAATAAGAATACGTGTAGATAGCTGTTTTTACATCCACGCGTAAATAAACATATTCAACATCCTCAGGAATCTCAATTTCGTTTCCTTTAATCGGTTGTCCAAATGTAAAATTATCGCAAGTCATTAACTCTAAGATCCGACCTTTTTCTTCATGCCACGAGATTTGGAAAGAAGTCCAGTTCTCTGTATTGTAGTAATTGACAAGACCTGCTGATTGCTGGAAATCTTCAGGCTGGAACGCTACCTTTGTTTCCGCTCTGAAATTAAAGTGTTGCCAGCGTCTTGCGATAAAGGATTGTGTAAATAAAGAAGTTAGTGATTCTTTACCATATAAACGTAAATGACCAGGATGATCCTTCAATGAAACGATATCTTCACCTAATGGAATACGTAAACTTTGGAAATGAAGGTTCAATTCATCAGAATCGAAATCATCTTTTGTCAGATAATCAGGATCCCATTTTACTTCTTCGATATCAGGCCCTTCGATTTCTAAGGAAGGCTGGTTACCACCAACAACATACGGCCAGTCATTTTTCCACTCTACACGCTGAATCGCGGTTTCACGACCTAATGGACAATAGCCGCGAGGATCTAATAAAGGTTGTCCATCTCTCGGTAAAACACGTCCAGTTAAATGGACAAGGAACCATTCATCTGTATGTGTTTGTACGATCGAGGCATGGCCAGCTTTTTGCAACGGATTTCTTGGATACGGCCACGACGTAATAAGTGGATTTTCCGGATGGACTTCATATGGTCCTGTTAGATTTTTCGAACGTGCTATCGTGGCACAGTGATCGAATTTAGTTCCGCCTTCAGCAGTTAATAAATAATAGTAGCCATTCCATTTATATAAATGCGGTGCCTCCGTTAATTTAATATCAGTCCCTTTGAAAATAACTTGCTTTTTACCAACAAGCTTCTGCTGACTGTGATCATATTCCTGTAAAACAATTCCATAGAAGTTATGATGTCCAACGCGGTGATCCCATTTCATATTGACTAAGTATTTTTTACCGTCATCATCATGGAATAGGGACGGATCAAAACCTGAGCTGTTTAGATAAATGGGATCTGACCATTCACCATCAATCGTGTCACAAGTTGCCAAATAGTTATGAGAATCTTTCCAGTTACCGTTTACAACTTTCACATCAGTGTAAATTAAATAGAATTGACCATCATGATGAGATAACTGTGGTGCCCAAATACCACCAGAGTTAGGATTACCTTTCATATTTAATTGACTAAGTCTATTAAGTGGTCTTGATACTAACCGCCAGTTTTTTAAATCTTTCGAATGATAAATACCTACACCTGGGAACCATTCAAATGTGGATACAGCGATATAATAATCTTCCCCTACTCTGCAAATACTTGGATCTGGATTAAAACCTGTTAAAATTGGATTTTGAATTGTAGCCATTGTTTCACCCCTACTTTATTTTGTAAACGTTTAATTTTACAATCCATAGTATAGCATAAAACTCACACAAAGTATAATGGATAAACTAAGTTTTTGTAATTTTTTTGTGCAAAGATTATATACTTTGTCGAAAACGTACATTTTATCTCATTGGATCCATCTAAAGCACCTTCTTTTTTTGGTAGATCGATTGAATGTAATCTTAAATAAAGAGTGGATCTATCACCACTATGTAAAAAAGGGATTCGGTACCAGTTATGATACCAATGTTTATATACTTTCCTTATAAGTAAAAGAGGGATACATATTAGACATAACTAATATGTATCCCTCCAAATTATTATAACGGTCCTGTCTTGATCCTCTTATAAGAATAGACCTGCAATTGTTGCAGATAGGATAGAACCTAATGTTGCACCGATCAGTAATTTCATACCGAATTTAGAAACGGATGCACCTTTTTCACTATCAATCCCTTGTACTGTACCTGCAATGATACCGATAGAAGAGAAGTTAGCGAAACTAGTTAGGAATACCGTAACAATCCCAACCGTTTTTTCCGACAATTGACCAATTAACGGTTCAAGTTCTAACATGGCTACAAATTCGTTTGTAATAATCTTCGTACCCATAATACCACCAGCTTGAACCAGTTCTCCAGGAGCAATACCCATTAGGAAACCTATTGGATATAATACATAGCCCAAAATTTCTTGTAAGGTAGTACCGGCAAATATTCCTGCAATTGCCCAATTCACTAATTCTAAAGCTGCAATAAAGGCAATTAACATCGCAGCTACAATTAAAGCGATTTTACCACCATCTAATGCGCCATTCCCCATAGCTTCGAAAAAGCTTTTTGCATCGGATACATTTTTTACATCGACTTCATCATTTTCATCATCTACTTTAACTGGTGCAATAAGCGATGCAATAATAAGGGAACTAAACATATTCAATGGAATAGCTACTAAAACATACTGTGCCGGTAACATTTGAATATAAGCCCCGACAATAGAAGCTGAGACAGATCCCATTGCTGAAGCACTTACAATATATAAACGATTATTATTTAAATGATGGAACTGTGATTTAATCGCAATAAGTGCTTCGGATTGACCAAAGAACATACTGTTTACTGCATTGAAAGATTCTACTTTTGGTAATCCGGTAATTTTGGATATGAGCCAACCAAAATATTTAATAATGAATGGCAGAATTCTTAAATAAGTAAGTACGGATAATAAGGTTGAAAAGAAAATAATGACTAACAATACATTGAAAAAGAATACTGACGCGCCTTCTTCAATAGCAAGTCCTCCAAGTACGAAGGCAACACCTTCACTCGCAAATTCAATTAATTTATTAAACACATCAGAAATAAAATTAATGATTGCCTCACCTATTGTTGTCATAAACATAAACCATGTCGTTACAACTTGTGCTAATAGCATGAGTCCGATTCCAACAAAATTAACATTTTTACGGTCATTAGACATCGCATATGCAATAGCTAGTACTATAATGACTGCTAAAATTCCTAATAAAATTCCCACAAAATTTCCTCCTTTAAAATAGACACTATTATTCCTACCTTACCCAATCACCTGTAGAATTACACCTTATTGTAGCATGAAACTGTTTTCTTGTGGGAGTGTTAATAAAAGTCTAAAAATTATGAAGATTGAAAAGATTTAGCTACTTGCACAAGTTCCTCTTCAGAAAGCGACTCTTCACTCGGTCGGTAAATCATTTGATATGTAATACCATCTTTTTCCCAGTACAATGTTTGGGAATATGGATGATCCTGATAATAACCTTCCATTGAATCGCTTATCGAGATGGTTTTGAAATCACTTTCTTCTTGATAGTCTTCTCCATTAATTAACTGTATGGTAAAAATGTCGTTAGCTTTAGTAAACATGGTAATATCAAATGCTTCATTATCAAGCTCTTCTAAATAGAAACGATCTGTGACAAGTATCTCAGCAGCAATTGGAACATACGATGGTAATTCTGCGGTAAATTCGAGGTTTTCCATAGCTTTCTCTACCTCATCTTTGTCATATGAATAAAAGCCTTCAGGTATAGCAGATTGTCCATTACATCCTACTAAAACAAGAATTATTATGCTTGCTGTCATCACTTGCTGAAAAAACTTCATACTTGCCTGCCTCCATAAATTCATTAGTATACTATTAGACGATAAATAAGCGTAATAAGTTTCACTAAAGTAAACATCTAAATAATTTGTTAACTTTTAACACTTATTATAGCATGTTTCGTGAATATTAGTCATTTCTTCCCAATAAGAAATGAGCAGAGCGCCCTCTTAGAAGCGTAGCGGCTGGAACTAATCAACTGAGATAAAGGAATCACTGAGAAAAGCGAACCGATGATGACTTATCGTAGGGCGATTCGTGAATTCGCCTAGATTTAGGTGCTCGGAGTTAGACATTTGCGCAAAATGTTATACTTTCTTGTCCAAAAAGAAAAACTGAGCATTCCACTCAGTCCTCATCACTAAATGTTAAAAGTTACGCTTCCTTATGTGGCTATGATGGAATAATATCAACTGCTTGACCACCACTTCCCTACCTCAAAAAACAAACGCAAGCGTAAGAAACGCCGACACTATTTAGCATCGACGTTACTTTTATGGAAGAAGTGCTTCATCGCGTAGAAAACATCTTCTCTATTTTTCAACACGTATTGTTTGAATCGAGGGTGATCAACATCTTTGAACGCTTGCATTAATGTGGAATACCGGTTATATTGATTTACTTCCCCATAGCAAAACATATTCGCACTCTCTAATAACTGATAAACTGCTTCTAATGACCTCCGATTATCGGAAGTTAAATTATCACCATCTGAAAAATGAAAAGGATAAATGTTATAACGGCTTGCTGGATACTTTTCATTGACGAGTTCTAATGCTTTTCGATAGGCAGATGAACAAATCGTTCCTCCACTTTCTCCTTTAGTAAAAAAAGATTCCTCATCTACCACCTTTGCTTCTGTATGATGGGCAATAAATTCCACATCTACTGTTTCGTATTTTTTCCGTAAAAAGCGAACCATCCAAAAGTAGAAACTGCGAGCCACATATTTTTCGAATTGCCCCATCGAGCCACTTGTATCCATCATAGCTAACACAACTGCTTTTGATTCTGGTTTTTCAACATTATCCCATGTTTTATATCGTAAATCATCTGGATATATCGGTGCAAAAGATGGATTCCCTTCTAGGGCATTTCTGCGATAAGACGCTAACATCGTTCTTTTCTTATCAATGTTTCCAGTTAAACCTTTTTTACGTATATCACGAAACTCCACATCAGTGATCGTAATGTTATCTTGTTCTTTCTCCATCAAATTGGGCAATTCTAGTTGTGAAAAAAAAGCTTCCTCTACTTCCTCAAAATCTACTTCTGCCTCATAATAATCAACTCCAGGTTGATTTCCTGCTTTCTCACCTTTTTGTCCCTTTTTCGCTTTTTGTGGGTCTTGAGCAACGACATCTCCTACCTCACTGTCTCCATCTCCTTGACCTACATGTTTGTTTTTAGATTGACTGTAGCGTATTTTATATTCGTCCAAGGAGCGAATTGGTATTCGAATAATTTCTTTTCCTCGAGACATGATAATATTTTCTTCGCTAACAATATCTGGTAGTTTCTTTTTTAACACTTCCTTTATTTTGTCTTGATGTCGTTTTTGATCATCAAACCCTTTTCGATGGAGGGACCAATCTTCCTCTGCGATCACAAAGTTACCATCAGCCATCGAATCCCCTCCTTCGCTTGTATTATTTTATTGTATGCAACGAAAAAGAGAATGATTAAGTATTTTTAACAGAAATTCAATGGATTATACTGTAATGATTTTACCGACGGTGCATAAAGAATTTAGTCTAGTAGATACATACTGCGAAGTAATGTGGTAATTAGATGTTCGCTCACCTAAGCGATAATTTTGAAATATATCGTGATGATAACTACCACTCCGGCTGCCCACTTCCCTTTCCGTGGAGTTTGCCCTTCAGCTAACTTTTTCGAGCCAAAACCGCTCGAAAAAGTGGATCATCAGGCCAAACAATTCCCACAGGAGTGAAAGTGGGCGGCCTTCGTTAAGCTATGCTCCACAACACTAATCCGAAATCAACCAGTCGATTTCTCACCATATGTAGCAGGAATTACAGCCGATTAGAACTATAGTAAAACTAAAAAGTTTAGTTTCATAAGTTCATTTCTTTTTATAATCAGAGGACCAAAATAGCGTAGGCAGAATACGGAGACTCCTGTGAGACTCACGAGAGCTGAAGATCCACTTGGTGAAGTGCCTTTCTTCACCAAGTTAGCTAAAAACCGCCCACGGAAAGCGCAGTATTCTGCCGAAGCGTATGGCAGCACTCATCAAAATGCAGTACGGAAGAGAGCATATCCTTACTCACGTTACTTCGCAGTTTATGTATTTTGTGCTCTATCTAAAAAGCACTCATCATTAATAAATGATGAGTGCTTTTGCTTTTAGCCTTCTAATAATAGATCATATGGATCTTCTAATAATTGTTTGACGCGTACAAGGAATTGTACTGCTTCTTTTCCGTCTACGATACGGTGATCGTACGATAAGGCGATATACATCATTGGACGAACTTCAATGGAATCATCAGGCATTACTACCGGACGTTTTTGAATCGTATGCATTCCTAAAATACCAACTTGTGGTGAATTTAGAATTGGCGTGGATAATAACGATCCAAAAATACCACCGTTTGTAATCGTGAAGGAACCGCCCTGTAAGTCACTAATTTGCAGCTCTTTATTTTTCGCCTTGGTACCTAAATCAGCAATTTGCGATTCGATACCTGCAAAGTCTAAACGATCTGCATCACGTACTACTGGTACAACTAAGCCATCATCTGTTGATACAGCAATACCGATATCGTAGAATTTCTTCTTCACAATTTCGTTTTCTTGAATCTCTGCATTTAAGTATGGGAACTCTTTCAGTGCACTAACTACAGCTTTGGTAAAGAACGACATAAAGCCTAGTTTAATACCATGCTTTTCCTGGAACTTATCTTTACGTTGGCTTCGTAGTTTCATCACTGCAGTCATGTCTACTTCATTAAATGTCGTAAGCATTGCTGCTGTGTGCTGAGCTTCTACAAGGCGATTAGCAATGGTTTGACGACGGCGAGTCATTTTCTCACGCTCTACTGGTTTATCAAACTCTTCTTTGGAACTAGAAGCTTTTGCTTGATTATCTGCCTTAGACTTCTTATCTGCTTTTTTAGGTTTCGCTGCATTCTCCACATCTTCTGAACGAATACGTCCTAGTGGATCTGTCGGAGTAATATCATTCAGATCAATACCTAACTCACGAGCACGTTTTCTCGTAGCTGGTGATGCGACAACTTTTTGTTTATCTCCTGCTTTTTTCGGTTCAGTTGCTTTATTACTAGCCGCTTCTTCTTTCTTTGGCTCAGTGTTTTTCTCTTCTTCTTTTGCTTTTGGTTCTTCTTTATCGGCGGGGCTTTCAGTTGAACCTCCAGCAGCTTCACCATTTTCATCTATCTTCGCAATGACTTCCCCTACTTCTACATCATCGCCTTCATCTTTAACAAACTCAGCAATTACACCTGAATAATCAGCATTAACTTCTACATTAACTTTATCTGTTTCTAGCTCACAGATCGGATCACCTTTCTCGACGGAATCCCCCTCACTAACTAGCCACTCTGCTATCGTACCTTCCGTAATGGATTCTGCTAATTCTGGGACTTTAATTTCCTTCATTGGTTTCTCCTCCTTCGGACAGCTCTAATGCTTTTTGTACTATGCGTCTTTGTTCTGTTTTGTGTATGTGTGGATCACCTACAGATGGTGACGAACGTTCAGTACGTCCAACATAGTGTAATTCTAATTTTGTATCCACAAGCATTCTGTAAAGCAGTTCTTTTACAAAATTCCATGCCCCCATATTACGTGGTTCTTCTTGTACCCAAACCACTTCTTGCAATTTAGGACATCCATCAATGACCTCTTGAATTTTCTTGTCAGGGAATGGATAGATTTGCTCTAAACGAACGACATGAATATCTTCATATTTCTCTAGGCTTTCACTCATTTTTTCTTGAATGTCTACCATAACTTTCCCTGTACCAATTAATAATCGCTTAGCTTTTTTAGATGTTAACTCTAAGCCTGGCTGAGGTATTAATGATTGGAATTTACCATTCGTAAACTCCTCTATTGTTGACACTACTCGCGGACTGCGTAACAAGCTCTTCGGTGTTAAAACAACTAATGGACGCGCTGCTTCACTGTCCACTAAAGCAGCTTGACGTCTTAACAGATGGAAGAATTGTGCACTGGTTGTAACATTAGCGACAATCCAGTTATTTTCCGCCGCCATCGTTAAGAACCGCTCTGCTCTTGCACTAGAGTGTTCTGGTCCTTGGCCTTCATAACCATGTGGTAATAACATCACCATATTAGAACGTTCATCCCACTTCGCACGACCAGATGAGATAAATTGATCAAAAATTACCTGACCTGCATTGGCAAAGTCACCGAATTGTGCTTCCCAAATAACTAATGTTTTTGGTGCTTTTACACTATAACCGTATTCAAATCCTAGTACCGCAGCTTCTGATAATGGACTGTTGTGAATGTCGAATGTCGCTTTTGCTTCGTCCAGTCCATGCATCGGGCAATACGTATCACTTGAATCCACATCATGTAACATTAAGTGACGGTGTGCAAATGTTCCACGTTCTGAATCCTGTCCTGTAATACGAATCGGAATACCGTCTTGTAAAATCGAAGCATAGGCTAAAGCTTCTGCTACTGCCCAATCGGCTTTTTCATCTTTTTCAAATGTATGATGACGCTTAGATAGTATTTTTTCGAGCTTCTTAAAGGATTGGAAACCTTCTGGTCGTTTTAATAGACCTTTATTAAGTGAAAGGAGTAAATCCTTTGGCACCGATGTTTCAATGTCACTCAATCCATTCTGCAACGCTTGTGGTACTGGCAATGCTTCAGGATTTTCATTAACACTTTCCGTCATATCATCATAAATGCCTTGTAATTTATTAAAAACAGCTTCTTTCATTTCTTCAAAAGTATTTTCTGCTAAAATTCCTTCATCTTGTAGACGTTTAGCATAAACATTGGCACAAGTTGGATGTTGATCAATTGATTGATACAATTTCGGTTGTGTAGCACGTGGTTCGTCCATTTCATTGTGACCATAGCGTCTGTAACCGACTAAATCAATTAACACATCTTTTTGAAACTTTTGACGGTAATCATACGCTAATGTTGCTGCTGAAATACAAGCTTCCGGATCATCTGCATTGACATGGATAATAGGTACTTCAAAGCCTTTTGCTAAGTCACTTGCATACCTGGTGGAACGACCTTGGCGTTGCCCGGTTGTAAAACCTACTAAGTTATTCGCAATGATATGCAATGTTCCACCGGTTCGGTAGCCATCTAATGCACTCAGGTTAAAGGTTTCTGCTACTACACCTTCACCAATAAATGCTGCATCACCATGAATCAAAATACTAAATGCTTTATTAACATTTTGCTCTGGACTACCTTTCTGGAAACGAAAATCTTGCGCTGCTCTTGTAAAACCTTCTACAACTGGGTTAACAAACTCCAAATGTGAAGGGTTATGTGCTAATGTAATCTTCGTTGGTGATGGTTTCTCTTCCCCGACATCGCGTTTTGCGCCAAAGTGATATTTCACATCACCAGTCCATCCATACGTAATCGCTCTTGAACCCGGTGAAGATGGCACTAATTCCTTATCTGCTGACGGATGAAATTCAGAAAATAGCTTATCAAATGGCTTACCTAAAATATGTGTCAGTACACTTAATCTACCACGGTGAGCCATCCCCATTAGAATCTCTTCTGTTTCATCATAAAAGGAATTTTGAACGATTCGATCTAAAATAGGAACCATCATTTCCAAGCCTTCGATCGAAAAACGTTTCTGTGCGACAAAAGTTTTCGCTAAGAAATTTTCAAAACCTTCCACATCAACGATCTTTCCAAGTAGTTCTTTTTTCTCCTTCTCTGAGAATGGAAAACGATACTTACCAGACTCAATGTTCTCTTGGAACCACAAGCGTTCTTCGTCATTGTTTACATGATCGTACTCAAATGAAATCGTTCCTGCATATTGAGCTAACAAGTAATCAACTACATCCTGCGCATTGTTCACCCCTTGAACAGTGGCATCCCAAACCCATTCAGCCGGAATCGCTTCCAAAACGTCTTTACTTAGATTGTAATAGCTTGGATCAACAAGTGTAGTATCACTTTCTATACCTGATCCAACAGGGTAAATCTCAGCTTTCAAATGACCATAACGACGAATAGCCTCAACAAGCTTAATTGCTGAGGTTAATTGTTTCGCACTTATATCAGATGATAAGCCTTTACTGCTTGCTACCTCTGCTTGCTGTCCTTCAATTAATTCTTTTGGAGCTCCGTACTGATCAAACATTTCTTTCAGGGATGAATCGACAGAGTCTTTGTTTTCCAAATAAAGTTCATACTGCTCTTGTACATAGCCCATATTAGGACCGTAAAATTTTTTCCAGAATCTCTCACTGGATTCCTGCTGTGTCACGTCTTATACCCCCATTAGAAGTCACTTTCTCCTGCTAAACTAAACTCCCATCCAAATGTTGTAATGAGTAAAACATTACATCAATAAATATAACCTATTTTACCTAGGGAAACAACATATAAGTTACGATTTTTTGGAAAAGTTTAATAAGTATAAAAAAAGCTTAAAAAAGCTAGTTTTTATGCGTTAAAAGGTACATTATGATCGTTCATGAGAATGCTTACAAAAAGGGGAAATAACTTCTCACTTTTGTACTATTTTAAACGGAATAAAGGGCCAATATTAAAAGTTATTTTTTAAGAAGCTAAAAGCATTAATACAAGCCATGCAGTTGTCACCAACGCTCTGATATGATTTACTTTTAAGGTAAGAATTTGATGGAGGAGGAAAATAATAAATGAAAGAATTAGATAAAAATCCTATTAAAGTAGCCAATCGTGAAGCACTCATCGGTGTCTATTTAGTAGTGTTTCACTTTATCTGGTGGTTTGCTTTTGCATACGGCTTGGGAAAAAAGGATCCTTCTGAGTATCAATATATTTTAGGATTTCCCGCATGGTTTTTCTATAGCTGTATTGCAGGTATTATCATTATGTCCATTCTTGTATTTATTATCGTGAAATTCTTTTTCACTGATTTACCTTTTGATGATGAGGAGTTCGAACAATCATGAATTTAGTAGCATCTATCACATTATTCAGTTCCGTTGCCATTATTTTTTTAATTGGGTTATTGGCGAGCAGAACGACCAATACAAGTGCTTCCTTTATGGAAGATTATTATTTAGGCGGACGCAGCTTAGGCGGATTTGTCTTAGCGATGACAATGACTGCAACATATGGAAGTGCCAGCAGTTTTATCGGTGGGCCCGGGGTAGCTTACAATGAAGGATTAGGTTGGGTATTATTATCTGTTATCCAGGTCTCCACAGGTTATTTCACCTTAATGATTCTCGGAAAAAGATTTGCAATCACCGCAAAAAAATATAAAGCGATCACGATGGTAGACTTCCTTAAAGAAAGATATCAATCCAAATGGGTTGTATTATTGTCTTCATTCAGTATTATTGTCTTTTTATTTTCTGCCATGGCCGCTCAATGGATTGGCGGTGGTCGATTAATCGAGTCTATTACTGGGTTATCCTATCATTCTGCATTACTTATTTTTGTATTAACTGTACTTATTTATGTTACTTTCGGTGGGTTTCGTGCAGTAACTTTGACAGATTCCATTCAAGGAACGATTATGATTATCGGAACTGTCATCTTACTGGCATCGATCATTATAGCAGGAGGCGGTATTTCTTCGATCATGGCTGACCTTCGTGCTGAGAATCCTAATCTAATTACACCATACGGAGCAGATGGAAGCTTATCACCACAGTACGTATCCTCTTTTTGGATCTTGGTTGGTGTTGGGATTGTAGCGTTACCGCAAATTGTGGTTCGAGCGATGTCCTATAAAAACACGAAATCATTTCATCGTGCACTAATTATTGGTACTATTGTCGTCGGTGTTATTATGTTAAACATGCATTTAATCGGGGTATTTGCTCGTCCGATTTTACCAGGTGTTGAAGTAGCTGATACAGTAATCCCGTTAATTGCTTTAGAAGTATTACCAGCTTGGTTGGCAGGAATAGTATTGGCAGCACCACTCGCAGCCATCATGTCGACAGTAGATTCCTTGCTATTATTAGTTAGCTCAACCATTGTTAAAGACGTCTATCTTAATTACATACAGCCAACAGCCTCTAAGAAAAAAGTACGTACATTAAGCATGACCATAACCGCTATTTTAGGGTTGATTGTATACTTAATTGCGATTAATCCACCTGATTTAATCATTTGGTTGAATTTATATACTATTGGCGGGTTGGAAGCTGCATTTATTTGGCCGGTCGTAATGGGTATCTATTGGAAAAAAGGAAACAAATATGGCGCAATTGCAGCGATTATTACAGGTTTCAGCTCGTACATTTTGTTTCAAGCCTTTTATCCAGAACCGTTCGGCATGCATTCGGTTGTCTCATCGATAGCGATATCACTGATTGCCTATGTTGGGACTAGTTTAAGCTTGAGAAACAAAGTGCTGTGAATTTATTGGACACTTTTTACTGTTTATTGGACACTTTCGATCATTTATTGGACACTATTCAAGATTTACTGGACACTTTATATGGTTTATTGGACACTTCTAGTAATTTATTGGACACTTTTTAAAATGCACACAAAAATGACCTCCGAACAAAGGAGGTCATTTTTCTTATTATCGATTCAACAAGCTACCGACATAACGTAACAGATCATTAGCAGATTGTGTATTATAGCCATACTCTTCCACTAAAGTTGCCACCACTTCATTCATTTTCTTTAACTGCTGCTCATCTGGTGTTTTCGTGGAAGTGGTGATTTTTACTACGTCCTTCAAGTCAGCAAATAATTTCTTTTGAATCGCTTCGCGCAGGCGTTCATGTGATTGATAATCAAATTTTTTGCCTTTGCGTGCATAAGCTGAAATTCGGATTAGGATCTCTTCGCGAAATGCTTTTTTGGCATTTTCGGATATACCTATCTGTTCTTCAATCGAACGCATTAATTTTTCATCAGGATGCATTTCTTCTCCTGTTAGTGGATCCTGTAATTTTGCTTTATTACAGTATGCTTCCACATTATCTAAATAATTGTCCATCAGCGTTTTGGCAGATTCTTCATAGGAATAAACGAATGCTTTCTGTACTTCTTTTTTCGCCAGTTCATCATATTCTTTACGGGCAATCGAAATGAAGTCCAAATAATCTTCTTTTTGTTCTTTCGTAATCGAAGGATGATCATCCAAGCCATCTTTCAATGATCGCAATACATCAAGCGCATTGATCGCCTGCATTTCTTTACGGATAATCGTCGATGAGATGCGATTGATGACATAACGAGGATCAATTCCAGTCATGCCTTCATCAGGATATTCCTTTTTCATTGCATTTACATCTTGATCACTAAATCCTTCAACATCTTGATCATTATATAAATACATTTTTTTCAACATACTGACATTGCTTTGCTTCGACTCTTTTAATCGTGTAAGAATCGTAAACATTGCTGCTATTTTTAAAGTGTGTGGCGCAATGTGGACGTCCTGGATGTCACTCTCTTCAATCATTTTTTGATATATTCGCTCTTCCTGATCTAATTTTAAATTATATGGAATCGGCATCACAATCATTCTCGAGTGTAATGCTTCATTCTTTTTATTAGAGATAAAAGAACGATACTCAGATTCATTCGTATGAGCTACTATCATTTCATCTGCTGAGATCAAGGCAAATCGACCTGCTTTAAAGTTACCTTCCTGTGTTAATGAAAGTAAATGCCAGAGAAATTTCTCATCACATTTTAGCATTTCCTGAAATTCCATCAATCCGCGGTTAGCTTTATTCAACTCTCCGTCAAAGCGATATGCTCGAGGGTCTGACTCTGATCCATACGTGGCAATCGTGGAAAAATCAATTGAGCCAGTAAGGTCCGCAATATCCTGTGATTTCGGATCGGACGGACTAAATGTACCAATACCGACCCGGTTATCTTCTGAAAAAAAGATCCGCTCTACTTTAACATCTTCAATTCTGTCACCGTATTCCTCCTCGAGTCGTAGTCGATTTAAGGGAGATAAACTTCCTTCAATTTTTATGCCATATTCTTTTTCAAAATCAGCTCTCAAATGCTGTGGAATCAGGTGCAACGGGTTTTCATGCATGGGGCAATCTTTAATTGCATACACTGCACCCCGATCTGTCAACGTGTACTTCTCTAATCCTCTTTTTAATAATGTGACCAAAGTAGATTTCCCGCCACTTACCGGTCCCATTAATAATAAAATCCGCTTTTTAACATCTAGCCTTTTAGCAGCTGGATGAAAGTATTCCTCAACCAATTTCTCTAATGCTTCTTCCAATCCAAATAATTCATGGCTGAAGAAGTTATATTTACGCACACCGTTTTCTTCTTCTATCCCTTCATCTTTTATCATCTGGTAGATACGGGAATGAGCAGATTGTGCAAGGTATGGTTTTTCTTTTAACAGTTCAAGATACTCTGCAAATGTACCTTCCCATTTCAAGGCATCTTGTGTTTGACGATATTCTTGCACCCTTCTTAAGATATCCATAGAACGACCTCCCAATAATGTAAACCTTGCTTATGCTAAAAAGCATGATGAAATTATTTTAGTAGTTGCTTTATCTATATGTATGTGGGAAGACGGTCAAAAATGAATGAAGTATTGATAAGATATCCTATCTATTCATTGGGGAAAGTCATTTGATTTCCCAATATATCCTTTTATACGCTAACGTGTTATGACCCTATAAGAAAAGCGCAGAGCACCCATTGAGAAACGTAGCGAATTAAGAATCAACTGAAATAAAGGAATCACGGTGAGTTTACGAACCGATGATGACTTATCTTGGAGCGATTCGTGAAGTCGCCTAGTTTCTGTTCACTCGAAGCTAGACAGGCACCCAATTTTTATACTTTCTTTTCCTAAAAAAAGCATGAAGAAAGTATTCTCCATGCTTGTAGTCATATATCTTGCCTACAATTATTTTCGTATTTTTTTGATTTCATCTGCTACAAATTGCACTTGAGTTCCAACTATTACTTGGATGCTATTTTTACCTACAATATTGATTCCGGGTACACCAGTATTTTTTATACGTTGCTGATCTACGGCATCCATATCTTTAACGTCTAATCTTAATCGTGTCACACAGTTATCTAGCGTGACAACATTGTCATCTCCACCTAGTCCAGCATAAATTTCTTTGGCCATTGTAGCTATATCATCATTAGCAGAAGATTCTTCACTTGCATTTTCCACCTGTTCTACATCGTCTTCACGGCCTGGTGTTTTGAAATTAAATTTCGTGATTAAAAAGCGAAATAGTACATAATAAATAACACCAATGACTAAACCTTGAACAAGTAACATTAATGGCTGGTTAGCTAATGGTAATTTTGAACTTAAAAAGAAATCAATAAAACCAGCACTAAATCCAAAACCTGCTGTCCAATCAAAGGCAGCTGCTACAGCCATGGAAATACCTGTTAAAGCTGCATGCACTACATATAATGCTGGAGCTAAAAACATAAAGGAAAATTCTAACGGTTCTGTTACACCTGTAAAGAACGAAGCAAAACCAGCTGCTAAAAGTAATGATGCGGCTGTTTTCTTTCTTGTTGTTTTAGCTGTATGATACATTGCTAACGCCGCTGCAGGTAAACCAAACATCATAACTGGGAAAAAGCCTGCCATGTACATACCTGTAACACCTTTTTCACCTTCTCCAGACCAAAAATTCGCAATATCATTAATACCAGCAACATCAAACCAAAAAACGGAGTTTAAGGCGTGATGAAGGCCTGTTGGTATTAATAAACGGTTAAAGAAGCCATATAATCCGGCACCGATAGCATCTAAATCAAGAATTGCTTTACCAAACGACACTAAGCCTGAATAGACAACTGGCCACACAAAAAATAGAATAGCAGAAACAATTAAACTGGTTACCGCTGTCATAATTGGCACTAAACGTTTTCCACTGAAAAAGGCAAAAGCATCTGGTAATTTCACGTGACTAAATCGATTATACATAATAGAAGCTACAATACCTGAGATAATTCCGATAAATTGATTTTCAACACTATCAAAGGCTGCATTAACATTGCCTGGATCTACACCTTGTAACAGCGCCACAGATTCCGTTGATAACAAGGTCGTAACGACTAGATAAGCTACCAACCCACTCAATGCAGCAGATCCATCCTTGTCTTTGGACATCCCAAAAGCAATACCTACCGCAAATAAGATTGACATACTTTCACCGGAAACAATAGATTCACCGGCTTTAATTAAAAAGGCTGCTATTACATTTGCTTCCCCCCATCCTTCCGGGTCCATCCAATAACCAAGCCCCATTAATATCGCAGCAGCTGGCAATACGGCAACCGGTAACATTAATGATCTACCGATATTTTGAAGATATTTCATAACCATCATTAGTTCCTCCTATTTGAAAAAATTTAATTACTGTTTAAGTCTATTAAGGTGAATCGTGATATATCCAAGCTCTGATTCTGGAAAATAAATATCATACTTATTTTGTATAATGTCTGTTACTTCTTTAGTACACTGATATGAATCCGCAAATTTCTTTTGAATCATCGATAACATTTCCTGATCCAATTCATGCATTTCATAGTGACTAACTCGAGATAAAGCAAAATGCAAATGAGTTACAAGCCTTTGATAAGATATATCATCTTCTCTAAATCTCATCGCCATTTTCTGCATGATAAGCTGGATCATTTCTCTTACTATGACAGTATGCTTAATCGTCTGACGGTAATCACCCCCTTGAAGCTTCATTGTATGGATATGTAGTGCAATATGAGCTGCTTCATCAATCGGAATGTCTATATCGTATTTTTCACGAATCCGCTGTACTGCCCATGAACCAATTTCATATTCATTTCGATACAATATCTTTATTTCATTTAGAAGCTTATTTTGGAGATGTATGCCGTCTTGTGTGCGTTCAATCGCGAATGAAATATGGTCTGTTAAAGCAATATGAATATGCTCACTTAACTTCGTGCCTAGATACTTTTCCGCATAGGAGATAATTTCTTCTGAAATCAAAAAATGTTCCTCTGGAATTCGATCTAACAACTGCTGTAACTTTTCATTTTCCTTCATTACAAAAAGTTGTTCGACTTTTTGTGGGTTAATGACATCATTCTTTTTCTTACCGAATGCAATGCCAGTGCCAATCGCTACTTTTTCTTCTCCTTGGTCCACTACAAGTACAGCGTTATTATTCAAAATTTTTTTCAATTTCATTCCATCATCTCCATTCTTCACAGAAAGCGTCATTCCTAAC
The DNA here is from genome assembly GCF_010994055.1 of Gracilibacillus thailandensis. NCBI lineage: Bacteria > Bacillati > Bacillota > Bacilli > Caryophanales > Bacillaceae > Gracilibacillus > Gracilibacillus thailandensis. The sequence goes on from NZ_WJID01000045.1 coordinate 19,608, forward strand.
ATTACCCACTAATCGTTAACACGGTTGTCTTGCCGGCTACACATTCCGTTTCTGTTGTTAAGATATATTCGTTTTGGCTTTGGTTACTATTGGTAATGACCATCGGAGTTATAATATGATCCACTTTATTACGAATATAACCCAAATCTACTGTCATTAATCGATCTCCAACTGAAACACGATCCCCTTCTTTAACTAAGACATAAAATCCCTTTCCATCTAAGGAAACAGTCTCTAATCCAACATGGATAAGTATTTCCCTGTCATTTGGCGTCTTTAATCCAATGGCATGCTTACTTGGTGCAATTTGGACAATCGTTCCTTCAACAGGGGCAACAATATTTTCATCGTTCGGGATGATCGCAACCCCTTCCCCCATCATCTTTTGACTGAAAACTGGGTCGGGTACCTTTTCAAGCGGTAATATTTCACCAGTAATAGGTGCTTTTATTTGTATAATGGTAGAAGGTTTTTTAAATAGGTTTTTAAACATCATTCCATCTCCTTTTGACATGATTTTCATTTAAATAAGAAAAGCGCAGAGCACCCGTTTAGAAACGTAGCGACTTCAGAAGCAACTGAGATAAAGGAATCACGGTGAGTTTACGAACCGATGATGACTTATCGTAGGGCGATTCGTGAAACCGCATAGTTTCTGGGCGTTCGGAGCTAGACAAGTACCAAATTTTTATACTTTCTTTCCCCACAAAAAAAGCATGAAGAAATATTAAAGGCGATAAACCAGCCTTTATATTTTCTCCATGCCTAATCTCATTAGTAACATGTGAGCCGTGATTTAATTAGCCAATTCCAATTACATATAGATTAACATAACATAGGATTAGTTGTCTATACCTAAATATATCAATAATATCTACGCAATTTTGATACGAAAAACACGATGCTACCGCCAGTTATTAATAGTAAGCCGATTAATAAAAAATCGAATTGGTTCGTAGCAGTATCTGGAAGAGGCTGACCTTCTGTTTGCTCATTTTGACTTTGGGGAGACGTAGTACTTTCTTTTTCGTTGTTCCCATCGTTCTTGTCGTCTTGATCCGTATTATTAGTGGAAGGTTCTTCCGTTGTTTTTTCTTCGTTATCTATTTCAGACTCATTGCCTTCCTTTTCATCTTCTGTTTGTTCTTCATCAGGAGTGCTATTCTCGAATACCCCGTATAAACTAAAATGAGCAACCTCTGCCATAACGATTTGTTGTTCGTTATCGTACTCGACATCTATTTCTTTCTGTTTTTCACCATTCTCCTCCAATAAATAAACAACTAATTGATCCCAATTTTCTATCTTGTCTTCATTCACAGTGAAAGTCAATGTAACTTGATGCTCGCCAAAGTCAGCCATTACTTCTTCTCCAGCTAATATCTTTAAATCATAAATAGAGCTAACTTGATTATTATGCTTATTGTTTATCTCCTCTCCAGCTTCGGCAAACTGGAAGGTGATATTCTCTTCTTTCTGCAACAATGCAACAGGTACTTCTATAGCAATATCTTTATAATCAATCACTAACTCATAATCTTCTTGTAATTCTTCCAAAAGGGATGCATTAATAACGATGCTTTCCTGATTACTTGAGTTAGTATACATATACTGATTATCACTGATCTCGAGTTCTGCTATATCCTTAACCGTACCATCATCAGGAGGTGTAGGTTCGGGTGGTGTTGTGCCGTTTGTAAATTCATTAAAAATTACAGATAATAGTCTACTCTCACGATCTGCACTTAGCTCCCAAATCATCGCCCCGCCAAGTTGACGGTTTTCCAGATAGGCGATTTTATTCGCTATCGAACGTTCATCATCATAGGTAATAAACTCGCCTGTTTCTTCATTAAATAAATAGGGTACTTTGGAAACATCATTCCAATAAGCAGTATATTGCTCATCCGTTAATTTATTGGCCATAATATCATCATAATCATAGACCCCTGGTTCCCATGTTCCATCACCTGCACCTTGACAGTTTTGATAATAACCGCCATTAGGGCTATCATCCGCGTTATCACAATCAGCCCATGAACGACCATAAAAAGGTAATCCCATCACTAATTTATTGGCAGGTACACCCGCATTTAAATGTCCTTCGATTGCTGTGTCTACATTGAATACATCTGTGTCTGGTACTCCTGCGTCCATTGCAGCCGGATCAGCAAATAATGGAGCATTATGTGCACTGGTAGATTGCCAGCTTCCGTTAAAGTCGTAAGTCATAATGTCAATAAAATCAACTATTTCCGCAATTTTTTCCATTTCATTATTTTCTAGATAAGAAGGATTTGCACTAGAAGCAATCGCTAATTCATATTCCTTGCCGTCTTCTTCCTCTGCTTTGTCTAATTGATCACGTATCGCTTGTAATAACAAAGTGTGATTTTCTTTATCTTCCGGGCGGTGAACATTTCCTTCTTGCCCACCACTAACCGGGTATTCCCAATCGATATCTACACCATCCATTTCATACTTTCTCATAAAAGCAACTGCTGATTTTGCAAAAGTTTCCCTAGTATCTTCTGATGCTGCTATATGGGAGAAATTTTTCGAGAATGTCCATCCCCCAATAGATAATAAGGTACGTAATCCCGGGTTTTCATCCTTTAATATTGCTAAACCACCTAAGTTTCCATAAAAATTTCGATCCCAATCTTCTAATTCCTCTTCCGTAAGTCCTAATACATTAGGATTTTGATAATCTGCCCACGGATCAGCGGATACTACTGTACCATTTGTTACCCCTTCACAATCAGTTGTATCTGCATGACCTTCACCTTCCCAACAATAATCCGCAAATGCATAAACGATATGTGTTAATTTACTTGCATCAATATCTACCGCTTGATAATCTCTGCCATATGTTGACCATTGCGTATAATATCCGACAACTCGATAATCATCTGCTGATTCTGATGCAGTCATTTCTTCTGTTGCTAGGAATAATAAACCAACAGCAACTATTACAATTGCGACACAACCTGATACTAACCATTTCATAACATGTTGAAGTTTTCCTTTCACTATCACTCTTTCCTCCACTCCTTTAATAGATTAATAGAATACATATCGATGTAAGCGCAATCTATTTTAGGAACAATAGATAAGATGACTATACCTCTATACAAGATTATTAAACTTAGAAACTTTTGTCAATATATTAGACACAGGATTATTTTAAAATAAGGTATAGACATCTATACTTAAAATTGATATTCTTTTGTCATAAGGGGTGAAATACATGACATATTCGTATGTACTACAGAATGTGAAATTCACTACCGGGCGGAAAGTGGATATGGTGATTAGAAATGGCCGAATTGCTGAAATTACCAATGCTGGAAAAGGAATAGCGCAGGAAAAATTCAATTATTCTGGCTGTTATGTGTCGAGCGGGTGGATTGATTTACATGTACATGCAAATAAAGCATTATATCCATACGGAGACGAAATAGATAAAATTGGTGTTAAACAAGGTGTAACAACCATTGTGGACGCTGGAAGTTGTGGTGCAAACAATGTAAGCGATCTCCTTGATGCTGAGAAGGTACATAAGACAAATTTATATCTGTTTTTAAATATTTCAGCTATCGGCCTTACGAGAATGGATGAACTATCTAATCTGGAATGGATAGATGAACAGAAAGTGGTAGATGCCGTTGCTAAATACCACGAGAAAATCATTGGACTTAAGGCTAGAATAAGTAACAGTGTTGTAAAGGACAACAACATTATCCCATTACAAATCGCCAAAAAATTTTCTCGTCTTACCTCCCTACCATTAATGGTACATATTGGCTCAGCACCGCCAGCTATTAACGATATTTTAAGATTACTAGATCGAAAGGATATTGTGACACATTTTCTAAACGGGAAAAGCAATAATTTATTTGATCAGAATGGTAATCCACTAAAAGAACTGCAACAGGCAATCCACCGTGGGGTGTTGTTAGATGTTGGCCACGGCAGTGCAAGCTTTTCCTTTCAAGTTGCAGAATATGCCAAAAAGCATCAAATCTATCCTTTTTCGATCAGTACTGATATTTACCGGGAGAATCGGCAGAATGGTCCAGTGTACAGCTTAGCTCATGTAGCCAGTAAATTTCTCTATCTTGGCTACTCTTTGGAACAAGTCATCAATTCCATAACCACATACCCTGCCCAAGCTATAGGAATGCCTGAGTTAGCTACCTGTGCAGCAGGTGAAAATGCTAACTTAACAATATTTAAGATGGAAAATAAAAAAACGGTTTTAGTTGATTCAGTTGGAGAAGAGAGAATTACCAATCAAATGATCGTACCTAAAGGAGTGGTAAAAGATGGCGAACTCATTACATGCTAAATACGGGTTAAAGCGAGTCATTAATGCAAGTGGCAGAATGAGTATTTTAGGGGTATCGGCACCAAATGACAGTGTTATGGACGCAATGAAAATAGGAGCACAAAACTATATCGAATTAGCTGATTTAGTAGATAAAGCAGGGAGCTATATAGCGGATAAATTAGACAGTGAAGATGCAGTCGTCGTTAATTCTGCTTCTAGTGGAATCGCAATGTCAATTGCAGCTCTCGTAACAAAGGGAAATAAGTATGATAGTTTAAAGCTACACCAAAAAGACATTCCAGAAAATGAAGTGGTCTTATTTAAAGGGCACAATGTTCAATACGGAGCTCCAATAGAAACCATGATTCATTTAGGAGGTGGAAAACTAGTAGAAGCCGGCTATGCCAATGAAGGTAGGAAGGAACATTTAGAAGAAACGATAAACGACAATACGTGTGCTATTTTATATGTCCAATCTCATCATGCCGTTCAAAAAAACATGATAACGGTTGAGGATGCATGGGAAGTTGCCAAAAAATATGGCATTCCCTTCATTATTGATGCTGCTGCTGAAGAAGATCTGCAAAAATATATATCCTGTTCCGATCTTGTTATCTTCAGTGGTTCGAAAGCTATCGAAGGGCCAACCTCGGGGATTGTAGCTGGAAAAAAGCAATACATTGATTGGGTAAAAGTCCAATTATATGGAATTGGTAGAAGTATGAAAGTAGGAAAAGAAGCAATTTTCGGGTTACTTCAGGCAATTGATCATTTTTTTAACAAAGAAGATCATAGTCGAGAAGAACGAATCAGCCTTCAAGCCTTACATGTATTAAATGAATTGGATGGTGTAACCGTTGATATTGTCCAAGATGAAGCGGGAAGAGAGATTTATCGAGGAAGAATCAAGATTAATCCCATCCAAGCAAACATGAGTGCAGAAGAATTAGCTACTGCTTTAAGAATCGGAAAGATCGCTATCTACACTAGAGATTATGGAGTAAAGCAAGGCTTTTTCGATATTGATCCCCGCCCATTACAGGGAAATGATATCGAGATTATTGTTCAAAGAATCCAGAAGATTTTAGGAGGTAGTTCATAATGGCTTCTATTTTTAATCATTTTTATCAAAATCGGGTTGCTTTAAATGTATTAGCCAACAGTATCGATAACGCGAAAGATATCTATCAAACTGCTGAAAAACATGTACTAGTTGGTGTTCTGTCCAAGGATTACCGAACAACAGATGAAGCTATACAGGCTATGAAAGCGTATGGTTCAGCAATAGAGGATGCAGTCTCGATCGGACTCGGAGCAGGTGATAGTAGGCAAGCAGCAGTAGTTGCTGAGATAGCAAAACAATATACGGGAAAACATATAAATCAAGTATTTCCATATGTCGGACACACGAAAGCAAATACGGATAAGCAAGAATGTTGGATTAATAGCTTAGTAACACCTTCTGGGAAGATTGGTTACGTCAATATTTCAACAGGTCCTATTAGTGAACAAGCAGAAAAAGCAATTGTTCCTGTCAAATCTGCTATTTCATTAGTTCGTGATATGGGAGGAAAGGCAATTAAATATTTTCCAATGCAAGGTTTAGCGACAATAGATGAGTACAAAGCCGTCGCCAAAGCGTGTGGTGAAGAAAACTTTGCACTAGAGCCTACTGGCGGTATAGATAAAACAAACTTCACTGAAATATTGGATATTGCCTTATCAGCCAATGTACCGCAGATCATTCCCCATGTTTATTCATCGATTATTGATAAAGAAACTGGCAAGACTAACGTTGATGATGTAACCTTCTTACTACAACAAGTAAAAAAGCTGGTTGATCAATATGTCTAAAAAAATCGCAGCCTTTGGGGAAGTAATGATGCGTATGCAAGTGCCTGAGAATCTACTGCTGACACAAGCCAATTCTTTACAATATTCGTTTTCGGGTACAGGGGTAAATATTACTGGCAGCATCGAAAAATTAGGATATGAAAGTGCACTCATTTCAACACTACCAGCTAATCCAATTGGTGATGCTGCTATTTCTCATTTACAAAAGCTCGGCATTTCGACCGATTATATCGCCCGATCAGGTAATTATATCGGAATGTATTTTTTAGAGAATGGAATTGGTGCTCGGCCAAGTCGTGTAACTTACTCCAATCGTATGCAAAGTAGCTTTAATACCGCAAGTAAATCCAACTATTCATTTCATAAAATCGCTGAAGAGATCGACTTATTACATGTATGTGGGATAACACTAGCTATGAATGAAAATGTTCGACAGCAAATGATACGGTTAGCTAATTTAGTCAAGGAGCAAGGGGGTACTGTTCTCTTTGATTGCAATTACCGTCCTTCTCTATGGGGAGAAAACGGCCATCTAAAAGCAAAACCATACTATGACCAACTACTGAACATCGCTGATATGGTGATGATGAATGAGAAAGATGCACTTTACACATTGGAATACCACTGTCAGCATCAAGAACGTGAAAAACAGTTAGAGGAACTGATTCCAAAAGTGGCAGAGGATTATAACATAGCTATGATAGCAGGTACCCATCGAACAATTCATCATGATGACTCCCATTCTATCAAAGGCTATTTATATCAAGCAGGGAAATTTCATTATGCAAAGCAAGAACAATTTCGTGTTTTGGACCGAATCGGAGCTGGTGATGCCTTTGCAACAGGCATTATTCACGGAAAACTCCAAGACTATCAACCACAACAAACCATTCAGTTTGCAACCGCTTCATGTATGCTAGCACATACCATTGTAGGTGATACACCGCTATCGACCAAGCAAGAGATTTTACAAGCAAGCAACCACCAAATCCGTGATGTAATTAGATGATAACAACTTTCGGCAACAGCAGTGAAATGTTGCCGAAAGTTGCTGTTGGTGAAGTTGATGTAATTGGTGATATCTTCTGCTTCTTTCTTCAATTCAATCACAAAAGATATAGTTTGTTAATGAACTAAGGATTTTAGGTAAGAACAAAGGAACAGTAGATAAATAGAAAATTGTAAAGTGTAGTTCCCCCACCGAATTCCCAGTACCATAAAACAATCAAAGAGATTAAAAACCAAGTGATTCTCCAGATATTTGTGTTCTTTAAAGACTGAATAACGTAAAAAATTCCCCACAAAATATAACTAACCCCAAAGACAATGGAAATTCCCGGTGTAGAAACAGCACTCAAGGCATTTCCAAACCATGCAAACAAATTAAAAACTGACATTAAGAGTAAAATAATTATGTTGAGACTATGAAAAATCCAACCTCTCATTTTAGCCCTCCTAGTGATGACAAATATCTATTTGTCCCATTTTATACCATCATTCACTAAAAGGGTAAAATAAATTTATTCAACAACAACCATTAATCATCTTTATTCTATAACAATGAATATTGAAGTATACAAACTTATCATTTAAGAAAAACTGAGCAAAATTCACTCAGACCTTACCACTAAATGCTCAAGGTTTACGCTTCCTCTATTAGTTATTATGGAATACTATCAAATGCTTGATCACCACTCCGGCTGCACACTTTCCTTTCCGTGGGGTTTGCCCTTCAGCTAACTTTTTCGAGCCAAAACCGCTCGAAAAAGTGGATCTTCACGTCAAACAGTTTCCACAGGAGTGAAAGTGGGCGGCCTTCGCTATTATCAGGCTCTACAACGCTAGCATGAAGTAACACAGCTGCTTTTATACTCACGATAGCGGTCCATTGTAAAAAGTCAACCTATTACTTCTGACAAGAATTGTTGCACCTTCTCATAGCGGAGACTAATTACGGAGACTCCTGTGGGAATAGCACGAGCCGAAAATCCACTTTGCAAAGTGTTTTTCTTTGCAAAGTTAGTTGAGGCTGTGCCCACGGAAAGCGAAGTAATTAGTCGGAGCGTTGCCAATACGCATAAAACATTTCAAAATAACTACTTCAACCAACACA
>NZ_WJID01000046.1:0-29142 GCF_010994055.1 Gracilibacillus thailandensis
CTGTGCCCACGGAAAGCGAAGTAATTAGTCGGAGCGTTGCCAATACGCATAAAACATTTCAAAATAACTACTTCAACCAACACAATCATTGCGCTGAATTTATACTTTCTTTCCTTTTAAGCAAAAATAAGTAAAAACCGCTGAAAAGTAGCACACAAATTATAGTGGGCAGTCTTCGTTTTATGCATGCGCTACATCAATGGTAGACCTAGCAATTCGAATTATTAATTCTGTGAAAGTGCAAGATACGGCATTATCATTACTAATAATTATGATACCAAGTGATATATTTTCACAAACACAAAAGCATAAGCGACCAATGAGCTGGCCGCTTATGCTTTTTGGGGGTTCCATTGTTTTTTACTTTCATTCGTTTCCTTAACTCTTTTTGCTCTTAGGTAAATGAAATAATAACCTAGAAAACAGATAATTGCAGGCAAAATCCCACCATACAACACAAGAAATACGGGATGTAGCCAGTATAAAATATACAGGCAAACACCTGAAACACCAATTATAGAAACGGTATAATGCGGAAAACCTATACTCATTATGATAGATTTTTTAATGGATGCAATAAATGTAAGGTGATAATGTACACTATCCGCAAAGAAATAACTCGTAAATGCTAATAAAAACATAGTAAGAGCGAGGTAAATATAAGACAATCCAGAACCTAACTCAATCCCTGCTAATTGATAATTGTAAATCCAAACAAACCAAAGAACAGTAATCGTTATCCCACCTACAAGACTGCGAGCATAATTTTGTTTATATGTCTTCCAGAAATAAGATAGTAATCTATCATCCTTCTTATATAACACCCCTCTTCTAACTACCGCAAACATTGCATTAGTGGCAGGAAAGAAAATAAAGGGGAGTAACAGTATGATGATGATAAGAAGCAAATACAGTTCATCCATACTGTTTACTGTTAATGTAGCCAGTACCATATACACGATTGGAAAATTAAAAATGACCCATATCATATTTACCAGTAGTAATTTCATCATCCAATACGATATTTGATAAAATCTACCGATCATTCCCATCGATTCCATGATGATTTACTCCCCTTCCATTTAATCATTTATTGCCCAGCCATAACCGCTAGATTCTCTTGCCACTTTTCAGTTTGAAATTCAAGGAGTTGTTGATAACCTACATCCTGAGCCGCTGTTTCAGCTTCGGCCATTATCTGCTCGACTTCTTCATCGCTTTGTGCATAAACTGCTTTGGCACGAGCCTCCTCAAAAATTTCTCCTACACGTTGCTGGATAATCCCTTCCTCACTTTCGGGGATCGGACTAATATTCAAATATTGTGTTGCATCATATTGGGTATCCCATGTAATTGTATTTTGCCAGTGTGTCGTCCAATTACGATGTTCCTCAGGTAATGTTTCTTCAAATTTAGCTTTCGCTGTATCTAAGAAATTTGAATTCCCATTCCATTGAAAATTCGCTGTATCTTCTTCCACTTTCGCTAAACCTTCAGGATCCTCATAGTATTTTTCCGTAAATTGCGGGAATCCTTCTTCATCAAATCCATCCCAATATTCTCCCTCTGGACCAAATATGAGGGAAGCCTGCCCTTCAGGCCCTGTTAGCCAATCCAAGAAAGCAAAAACCTTCTCGGGATCTTCCGCACCTTTAGTGATAACACTTACATTCCACCCCATCATATTATAAGAACCTGGGTAAACTTCATTTGGATCTAATCCTTCTTTATGAATGGGATGAATCATGAAATATCCTCCATCAGGATCTTCTTCCAATAGATTATAGTGACCAGTTCTGGCATGATCAGTTGGACTTGCAGATGCGAAAACAGCTATGTTACCTGATGTGACTTTCTCAATAACCATATCCTGATCTTGTGTTAAAGCGTCTTGAGTAAGCAATCCTTCACGGAACAATTTACTAACATATTGTAAAGATTCAATATAATTCTCATCCGTAAAAATGGACGTTAACTGATCTCCGTTCGGGACTGCTACATTGTTAATATTAGCAGGTGATTCTCCCTCGGCAAAAGCAGAATATAAAACATTAATACCTTGACCATCTATACCTGTTTCAAACGGAATAACATCTGGATATTTGTCTTTTACTAATTGTAAGTATTCATATAAATCTTCTGTAGTCTCTAAAGGAGGAGAACCTAAATCCTCATAAATTCCTTTATTTACGACATACCCAGCATTGCCAAATGAGCTCGAATTATACCAGTTCGGAAATTGATATAACTTGCCGTCATCTGAACGAAGCATATTAATACCTTCTTCACCGAACCAGTCTCTTAAATTTGTATACTTATCAAGATAAGGATCCAATGGGACAAGTGCTCCACCTTCTCGTAATCTTTCAACAGCTGCCCCACGATCTGTCCAAATAAAATCAGGCAGCTCATCGCCTGCAATCATCGTGGTTAATTTTTGTTCAGCATTCCCGCCACCGTCAATCGCAGTTATATCTACTTTTTTATTCTCTTTAATCCAAGCTGTTGCTACATCATCCCCCCATCCAGGCATGGTGTACCAGTCATAATTGCCAAACATTGAAATTTCCAGTGGCTCCTCACCTAATACAAATACGTCATCCTCCTCACCTGCTTCATCGTTTGTTTCAGAATCATCTGTCTCTTCTTCTACACTTTCAGTGGTATCACTATCAGAACATCCAGCAACAATGCCAATAGTTAATAGAAATACAAGTAATAGATACCAATGAAAACTCTTTTTCCTCATTGCACACAACCCCTTTTTCAATTAATTATTATTTAAAGCATGTAGCCTTAAACCAATGTCATTGCACTACTCTTTCAATGATCCGATTAGTACCCCTTTTACAAAGTGTTTTTGGACAAATGGATAAACTAGTATAATTGGAATCGTTGCTACCATCATGGTAGCCATTGATAAAGATTTTCCAGTAACTTTCGCTACATTGGACATGTGCGCTAAAGCTCCCGCATCAAGCTGACTCATTTGTGATGTTACAGTATTGGAATTCAATACTTGTCGAAGTAAAGTCTGAATTGGTATCAAGTTCTCTGAAGAAATATAAATACTAGGGAAAAACCAATCATTCCAATGGAACACTGCTGTAAACAGGGATAACGTTGCGATAACAGGTCCTGACAAAGGTAGCACAATCCGGAAGAAAATTTGCCAGTTTCCACATCCATCTATCTTGGCTGATTCCTCCAGCCCTTTAGGTAGTTGTTGAAAGAAGGTACGGAAAATAATCATATTCCACACTAATACAAGTGTTGGGATAATCATCGCCCAAAAAGAGTCCATTAGCCCTATTCCTCTAACTAGTAGAAATGTAGGGATTAATCCGCCACTAAAGAACATGGTTAACAAACAGAAAATCATAAAAAATTTTCTACCAATCAATTCTTTTTTGGACAAACCATACGCCAGTAATGCAGTAACTAGAACAGATAGAAAAGTACCAATTACCGTCCTTAACACAGAGATCAAAAAGGCATTCAATAACCTTTTATCCTGGAAAACGATTTGATAATTTTCCAATGTGAAATCTCTTGGCCAAAAAGTTACACCGCCTAGCATAGTGTCCTGCCCACTATTAAAGGAAATCACTAACGAATTCCAAAATGGATAGAACGTTACAAAGCCCAATAAAATTAGAAAAATATATATGCTAACTATCATGATTCGGTCACCAAATGTCGGTTTTATCATTAGTTCTTCACCTCTTCTCTTTCTTTACCAAAGACTATTGCCATTCCTGCGAGCGATATAATTTGCCAACGTTAACAAACCAACACTTATAATCGCTTTAAATAATCCAATTGCTGTTGCATAGGAATACCTTCCGCTTCCAATCCCTACCCGGTAAACATAGGTATCAATGACATCGGAAACAGACCGTAATATTGCCGAATCTCCTAAAATTAATAAATCTTCGAAACCAGCATTTAATAAATTTCCAACTTCTAAAATAAAAAAGATAACAATGATAGGCATAATCGAGGGAATCGTTATTAAAAAGATTTGCTTAAATCGACTTGCCCCATCTAATGCTGCTGCTTCATAAAGCTGCGGATCCACTCCTGCAATTGCCGCAATATAAACAATCGAAGCAAAACCAATCGATTTCCATAGATTAGTAGAAACGATAATCGTCCAAAAGTATTCAGGGATTGCTAGAAAACTAATCGGTTCATCAATCAACCCTATTTTTTCTAATGCAATATTTAAACTGCCATTGTCAGTTGATAATATCGACATCGCAAATCCAGCAACGATTACCCATGACAAAAAGTGTGGTAAATAAGTGATGGTTTGTACCGTTCTTTTGAAGGCCATGTTTTTTACCTCATTTAACATAAGAGCTAGCATGATTGGTGCCGGAAAACATATTAAAATCTTCAATCCACTAATAACAAAGGTATTTCGCATGATTTCCAGAAACCTTGGATCAGAAAAAAACATTTTAAAATGCTCTAGTCCAACCCATGTGCTCCCCATCATTCCCTCAAATATGTCATAATTCTGAAAAGCCATTAACACGCCATACATCGGTATATAGTTAAAAATAAAAATAAAGACCAGACCAGGAATAACCATCATTTGTAAGTCAAGTTGGCCAAAGTATCTTTTGAAAAAGCTTTTCTTCTTATTAGTTTTTATACTTTTTGTGATAACCTCGGATTTCACATTCATTTGTCTCCTTACCCCCATTTTTTGAAATCAAAAACGACTGTACTTCACGTTCCTGGCAAAGTCATGGCAATTGCTACACATAAAAAAGGAGAACATAAACTCCTAGACATTTCTAAGATGATTATGTTCTCGTTGATTAGTTTTTATTGGTTAAGATAACTATACCAATTTTCGAAGTGTAATGCAATCCTTTTTTTGCATTTTTGTTCAGTTTTTCTTTTATAGGATTTTTTTACTAATTTCCTTCGATGCTATTGAATTAAACACTTTTATCCTCTATGATATATAATGTAAGGGGTTTCTTTTTATAGTAGAAAAGGAGGTGGAATTCGAAATTATTGGGGCTCTTACTAATATCTTTCACTTCAATAGGTATAGACTTCTAGTATTATAATCAAGGAGGAGAAGAGATGAGTGTGAAAATGAATAATCTAAGTTATCTAAAGGTTGGATTGATGGTTGTTGGATTATTTTTTATGTCGTTAGCTTTTACTACAATTGTTTCAGCACACGGATATGTTAGTAATCCCGAAAGTAGAGCTCTGTTATGTGCAGATGGCGTTAATGTTGATTGTGGGGCTGTAGTGTATGAACCACAGAGCCTTGAGGGGCCTGGTAACTTTCCTGAAGCAGGGGTACCAGATGGGCAGATTGCCAGTGCTGGAGGTGTCTTTCCTAAATTAGACGAACAATCAGAAACTCGTTGGACAAAGGTTCCAATGTCAAGTGGCGCCTTTACCTTTGAATGGACATTAACTGCCGCACATGCTTCCTACAATTGGGATTACTATATTACAAAAGAAGGCTGGGATCCTAATTCTCCGCTAGAACGATCAGATTTTGAATTATTCTGTACGCATAATGATAATGGGCAGCGTCCTGATTTTACGACAACACATGATTGTGAAATTCCTCAAAGGTCAGGATATCATGTTATTCTTGCGTATTGGGAAGTAGCGGATACAGCAAATGGTTTCTATCAAGTAATTGATGCTAACTTTGATGGGGAATTTGAGCCAGGAGATCCCGGGGAACCAGGAGAACCTGATCCGGAAGACCCTGGCGACACACCGGAGTGGGATCCAAATGCTGTTTATTTAAATGGTGATCGAGTTTCTTATAATGGAAACGTTTATCAAGCAAAGTGGTGGACACAAGGAGATACTCCTGGTGAATCAGACGTATGGGAATTGGTAAACGGGGATGCACCTGAAACACCTGAACAACCTGAAGCTCCAGAATGGTCCAGCACCACTGCATATAATGGTGGAGACCGTGTTACGTATCAAGGTGTCTTATATGAAGCACTCTGGTGGACACAAGGTGAAACGCCTGATACAAGTAGTGTATGGGTTGTTGTGAACTGAGACTCAAAATACATTAAAAAATAGATCTATAATAAAGAACACTACCCCTGTTTCAAAATATTTGATACAGGGGCTTTTACATTAGAATCACCTGTTAAAAAATAAAAAAGTAGTTCAGTCAGGAGTACAAGTTGCCTGCACTCCAGAACTAAACTACTTAAAGTGACTTCAGTTGTTTTAAGACAGGCACACCATCAATCGGTACCGCTCCAATCGTTTTCTTATAAAAATCCACGGGACCAGCATCACCAATGATTGCATACGCATAACCTTTAGCACGTAATTGAAACAAGCTAGCCAACAACAACTGATAACCAATTCCTTGACCTCTTGCACCTTCTTTCACTCCAGTTGGCCCAAAAAAGTTTGGAAATGTTGTATCATAACAGGCAAAACCTAAAATTTCATTATCTTGAACTGCAATTAAGCAGTTAGCAGGTACCTTTGTGCAAGCCACTTCACATTCACTTACCCAGTTTTCAGAAAAATGCTCACGGACCCAATCTACCACTTTATGTTTTTCTGGTGGTAAAACCGTTCGGATTTGATAGCTTTGCGTCTTATCAAATGAAGCTTCAGGTAATGAATATAAATTGACTAACATATCTGCCATTCTCACAGCCCCCTTAAAAATTTTAAACAAGTCGGTTTCATCATTTCATATTTATCAGGTAATGGTTGTAATGTACCATCTGAGCTAATTTTCAGTACCGTGATCAAGTCACTATGTTCATTAGCAACCAAAATAAATGCACCATCAGGCGTTACAGCAAAATTTCGTGGCCAGCGCCCTAGTGTTGATACCTCATCATGAAAGGTTAGCACGCCATCGGTAAGCACCTGAAAAACAGTAATAGAATCCCTTCCTCTATTCGATACATATAGGAAATGATTATCTGGAGAAAAGTGTATATCCGCACAATAATTATCTATCTCTTCGTCTGGAGGTATAGTAGCAATTTCCTGAATAAGCTCCATCTCTAACTTGTCTTCATTGAAGCAGTATACTGAAACAGTAGAACTGAATTCATTTGCAATATAAATGAATTGTCGATTCTGAGAAACAACTAGATGCCGTGGTCCCTTACCTTGTCCTAATTCAAATGAATGAATATGATGTAAGCAGTGTTGATTGCGAATTAATTGAAACAATGACAACGTATCCTGACCTAAATCCGTGACTAAAAAAGTATCCTGATCACCTAACGGATAACAAGTATGTGGATGTGAATGCTTACCTTGCTGAACAATCGGTAGTTTAATTGCATCACTACACGTTTCTATTGAACCATCTTCTTTTAACGGGTGTAACGAAATGTTTCCTTCCCCATAATTTGCGATTAATAAAAATTCTCCTTTTTCATCTGCATGAACATAACAGGGCCCTGATCCTTTTGTAGGCTGTCTATCCATTTCGATGAACTTCGAATCAAGCTGAAACCCTGCTACTTCTCCGTTATCCACCTCACTGACAGCATACAAGATGTCTAAATAAGGATGAATTGCTAAAAAAGAAGGGGAAGTAATCCCCTTTATCGTAGACTGTTTTTCAAATGAATGTGTTTTGGCGTTGTAAGTAACCAATTGTATCGATTCCTCATCTTCTTGCCCATATCCTCCAGCAAACATTTTATAGCTACTCAATTGAATGGATCTCAGTCCTTTCGAATATTGATTAATAGATTGGTAATACGTGAAAAAACACGTTTGGAGATGCCATCCGATAATAATAACTAGACCAACCTAAACCGGTTGTTTTATCTAGATTAGTATTAAACGGTAGCCGTTCTTGTTCCAGCTCCTCAATTCTTTCAATCTCCCCATTCGAATAGTCTGTAATTCGCTCTATCGCAGTTTCTAAACGAGCAATAAGTCCACCGTATCGAATATCGATCACTTCCCAGCCAAAAGGCTTATTAATGGTCAACCATTGCTTTTTATGGGCATTTCGCAAAACTTTGACCTTATCTATAATTACCGGTAAGTCTTCATCAGCTATTTGCCGTAAGGTTTCTACTTGTTGATTATCATAGGCTGTTTTTAGTTTGATACCGATAGCAGCCTTTTGTGCTAATACTGCCGATAATTTCTCTGGTACTTCAAAAATAAAGTCAAGCTCTAAACGTGGATCTCGTGACTGTTTTATCCTATTCTCCAATTGTTGATAATGAAGAGAAACGTCATGTTCTACCCCTTCTATATGTTTATCAAATAAGCCGAGAAGTACGTCTTGCCATAACAAAAATTTCGATGGATTTGTTTGATCCAAGTTTTCATTTGCCACTCCAGGAATGGCATCTAAATCATTTAATTGTAAAAAGGACTTCGCATCTAAACCAGTACAAAATTTAGTACGGGCATACCAATATTCCTTATCAACAGTAGTTTTGAATTGATGTTCTGCATACAATTGTAAACCAAGCATCGCCGAATAGTAGTTATTTTCATAACCATCATCACCCCATAAAGTAACAAAAACATCTTCTATACCTTCTTGCTTACATACTGTTAGAGCTGCTTCACTTGTTTTTAGTGACAGTCCATAATTCGTTGCGAAGGTATTCCAAACCCAAATACCACCAGCAAATGCAGGTGTTTGTCCCAATTGTTTATGTTTAGCAATCAATGCCTGATAATCTTCTTGTTCCGTATGATAATAATCCCAATACATTAGCTTGATATTGTCAGGTATTTTATTTTTCATAACCTCTGAAATTTCCGTTGACATATCATACTGATCATCCCCGGAATTAGATGCTAGCTTTAAAAACATGTCACTCCACATCATGACATCAAGTTCCAGTTTATCTGTTATTTCTTTTACCTGTCGTAAATGATCTGTCATCAAATCTATACGATCTTTATAGCCAAATTTATTTAAATAGATCCCTCTCCCTAATTCTTCGGCTTCATCCATACCAATATGAATACGTTTAGTTCGGAAAGGTTGAGCTGCAGCTTTAATCATTTTTCGCAAAAATTCATATGTTGCTTCCTGCTCCACTAACAAAACACCTCTTGTATCCTTCAGGTGTGCTGCTGCATCCCACTTCAAAAACTCTTCTAAGTGTGCAAGTGTTTGGATACAAGGAATCAACTCGATTCCAAATTGAAATGCATAATCATCAAGCTCTTGTAATTCCTGTTGGGAATAGCGCCCCCGCATATATCCAAAGTAAGGAAAATCTTTAACTTCATACGTATCTTCCATGTAAAGCATTGCTGCGTTAAATCCCATTAATGCCATTTTTCGAAGCATACCTTTGAATTGATCTACTCGCATCACGGCATTTCTAGACAGGTCAAACATCGGGCCAATTGTTTGAAAATGTGGTGTTTCTTTCATCATAAACGTTGCTTGTTCTTTACTGTGTTGAACAAATAAACCAATTGCTCTATAGACGTGATAGGCTTGACCATAAGAAATAAACCCTTCACCATTTCTGAACTCAACAACAGTATCCTTACTATCACTCTTCTCTATTGTTAATGGGATACCGTCTTCATGGAGGGTAAAATTAATTTCCTTCTGTAATTCTTCAATACCAGGTAAAAATGAGTGAAATTCTCCTTGTAATAAAATATACAAATGGATCACCCTTTCTTTTTTGATTGTCTCTCAATCGTTAGCCTTTGACTGCTCCAGATGTTGCTCCTTTTTCAAATGTCTTCTGAGCTAATAGATAGAAAATAAGAACAGGAATTACAGTCATCGCAATCGCTGCGGTCATTAAACCGTAATCTGTACCATACTGTGAACTTACATTAGATAATAACACGACGATTGGTGCTACTCTTTCGTGTGAAACTAATACTAATGAAGAGAATAAGTCGTTATACGACCAAAGAAATACGAAAATACCTACTGTTGCAAAGGATGGTAATGATATCGGCAAGAATACTTTTGTAAACATTCTAAAGCGGCCACAACCATCCATCACAGATGCCTCTTCTAATTCCTTGGGGATGGTCGCCATATAACCACTAATAACCAGGATCGCAAAAGGCAGGTTACCAGCAGTATGCGGAATAATCAGCGCCAGATATGTATTAACAAGGTCCATTTGAATCATCATTCGATAAACAGGAACAATCGTCGCAAATGCCGGGATTAGTAAACTTGCGATTAAGAGAGCTTGTAATACTCCTCTTAATTTAAATTGCATCCGTGCCATCGCAAAAGCCGCTAGACCACCAATAAATAACACAAGCAACACAACAGAACCAGATATTATAAAACTGTTTAAGTAGCTTTTACCAATATTGACAGTTTCAAACGCATTGACATAATTTTGCACAGTTGGATCAGATGGAATTTTAAACGTGTCCGTGATAATCTCCCTAGAATCCTTAAATGAATTTAAAAATACCCATGCTAAAGGAAAGATGGTAGTCATCGACCATAATGTAAGCACAACATAAATAAAGATTTTGCCGATTTTAGATTGGGAAAAATACCTTTCCTGAAACCTTTCCCAAAATGTTAACTGTTCCTGTGTATGAGTATGCAAAGGTGAACACCTCTTTTCCTTTTAGTACGTAACTTCTTCTTTCTGTAATAATTTGTTCGTGATAAATGCTAAACTTAAACCTAAAACAACAATTAACACTGCGATGGTAGCACCATATCCCATTGCCGTATCTTCAAATGCCTTCTGATACATGTAGGTTCCTAATACTTCAGAAGAACTACCCGGGCCACCTCTAGTAATAATGTAAACAAGTTCAAATATCTTTAACGTACCGGTAATGGCAAGAACAATACATGTTTTCAAATCACTGACAATCAATGGAATCGTCAGTTTAAACATTTTTTGAATGCCAGTAACCCCTTCTAACTCAGCTGCCTCGTAAAAGTCATTTGGGATTTTTTGAATGGCCGTTAATAAGATGACAAAGTAAAAGCCAACATAGTTCCAAATCGTTGGTATAGCTACCATATATAAGGAGGATTGCTCGGTCAGCCATAACACTCTTTCTAAACCAAGATTAACTAAAATCTCATTCAACAAACCGTTTCTGTAATTATAAATCAACGTAAATAATAACCCGATCGCAGCACCGGAAATAACGATTGGAAAGAAAAAAGTTGTCCGGTAAAAACCTGCCCCTTTCGTAATCGCGTTGACCATTATCGCTAGAACAAGTGCGATTCCTACCTGAAAAATAGTGACATACAACATTAACTCCAGTGAATTGAATAATGCCTCTCTAGCAATCTCATCATTCCATAACCGAACATAGTTATCTATCCCAATAAATGTAGAATTAAAGAATCCGTCCGTTTTGTAAAAGCTTTGCAAAATATTTTCTACAAACGGATAATACAAAAAGATACCTGTTATCACAAAAGCAGGTGTGAGAAAGAGAAAAATATACAACTTATCACCTTTCATGACGTCCTCCCTTCCAGATGAGCAATGAGGCTGACCCTGATCCAGGGACAACCTCCTATTTACTATCTAGTTATCTATTACTCTTCCATTCCAGCTGCTTCCTCTAATACTTGTTCACCAGTTGTGTTACCACTTACAATATTAGGGACGCTTGTCCGCATATGTGTGAACGCTTCCGGATAAATACGGTCGTTGATCGGTAATGCTACTGCTGGAGCATCACTGACTAATTGATGACCTGCTTCCAAATAAGCTGGTAAATCGTCCAATGCACCTTTAGCCGGTGGCTGCCCTGTTGCTCCGGCAATCCGGACAATCGTTTCTTCGGAAGTTAAATAGTTAAACAAATCTACCACAACATCACGTTTTGCTTCATCTTCATAGGATTTAGTACTGATAAACCATCCTTGAGATGCTCCACCGACAATCTCCCCAGTTTCACCTCCATCAGCATAAACTGGCATAGGTAAAACGGTAACATCTTCGCCCATACCTGCTTCTTCCAATTGCCCCCAGAACCAAGAGCCTTCGAAAATCATTGCTGCTTGTTCCTGTTTAAATAATTCTTGTGCCATTGCTAAATCAATTGTTGCTGCATCAGGTGTAAACGCTCCCATATCTGCATGTTTTTTTATGTTATCTAAACCTTCCGCCCATGATGGGTTTTGGTCTGCCAATTCTGCTGTATAATTTTCCATACCGCCTGCAGCAAGTGCGTAATGCTCTACTACATAATATGAGTCCTCTGTAGATGCTGCGATTGGAACAATATCTGTTTCAGCAAATGCTTCAATTGCTGCTTCATATTGCTCCCAAGTAGTAGGTAGTTCAATGCCGTTTTCTTCAAATAACTTCTTATTTACGAATAACCCTTCATAAAAACCAGATTGTGGTGCAGCATAAATGTTACCGTCGCTATGTCTTTGTTGTTCTAACATCGAATTAAATCCAGATAAGTCAATACCTTCCGCTTCTTCTAAGTTTACAACCTTTCCTTCTTCGATTTGCAACCTTTTTGTAACAAATGTTCACACACTTTTCACAAAAAATATACCATATATTTTTATTAGGTATAGACAACCATACTTTAAACTGGTATTCTATGATTAACAACTCATTCTCTAAAGGTGTGATCATAATTGGATAGACAAAAGATTTTAATTAAAAATATGGAAATATATGCAGAAAACCAGAAACTTCATAACGGATTCATTAAAATCAAGGATCATATCATCGAAGAAATTGGTACATTAGACCAATTAACAGCAGAAGAGGAGTACCGAGTCCTTGATTTTTCAGATAAAAATGTAAAGGCGATTCCTGGATTAATCGACGTTCATATACATGGCGCAAACGGAGCTGATGTGATGGATGGAACGAAGCAAGCCTTGCGAACAATGGCTAATACATTACCGAAAGAAGGAACAACTTCTTTTTTAGCGACCACTATGACCCAAAATAACGATGACATCGAACATGCGATTAAAAATGTCGTCTCCTATATGGATCAGCAAGAGTCGGGAGAAGCTGAAATTATCGGAATTCACTTAGAAGGACCGTTCATCAATATGAAGCGAAAAGGTGCACAGTCTGAAGCACATATTAAGGAACCAGATATTTCACTGTTTCAAAAATGGCATCAATTAGCGAATCAACAAATCAAGCTTGTCACACTTGCACCGGAAGTAAATGGTGGAATGGAATTTGTTCAACATTTAAAAAGTCAAGGCATCATTGCGTCAGCAGGACATACAGATGCTACCGCTGATGAAATTAAGACAGCAATCAAACATGGTTTGTCTCATATTACACATTTATATAACCAGATGCGTGGTTTTCATCACCGGGAACCAGGTGTAGTAGGTGCTGCTTGGCTACAGAATGAACTTATGGTAGAAATGATTGCTGATGGTGTTCATTCCACACCTGAAGCAATTCAGACAGCTTTTAAACTAAAAGGAAAAGACAGACTACTGTTAATAACAGATGCAATGAGAGCAAAGTGCTTGCACGATGGTCATTATGACTTAGGTGGTCAAAAGGTCAATGTCGTAGAACAAAAAGCAAGACTAGAGGATGGCACATTGGCAGGTAGCACTTTGAAATTGGGTGATGCACTGAAAAATATTATTCAATTTAGTGGTTGTACTTTCGAGGAAGCAATCGCCATGACTTCCGCAAATGCCGCTAAAGAATTGGGTATGATAAACAGAAAAGGTACCATCGCTGAGAAAAAAGATGCCGATATCGTTTTATTAGATGATAACAATGATATCATTCTTACACTTTGCCGGGGAGAAATTGCTTACGAAAGGATGTAACAAAAGATGAAAGTAATTCGCACAACCAATCATCAAGAAATGAGTAAAATTGCAGCAAATATTATTTTGGATAGAATAAAATCAAGTTCACATATCACATTGGGATTAGCTACTGGTGGGACTCCTATTCAAACCTATGCCTATTTAGCCGAAGATTACCTGGAGAATCAAACCTCCTATCAGCACGTTGTCACATTTAATTTAGATGAGTATATCGGACTTCCTAAAGATGACCCTAATAGTTACCATTACTATATGCATCAGCATTTATTCAGCAAGGTGAACATTCCTAGAGATCAAACTTTCATTCCCAATGGATTAACAGAAGATCTTGCAGCAGAATGCGAAACATATGAGCAAAAGATCCAACAATACAATGGGATTGATTTACAACTCTTAGGTTTAGGTAAAAACGGTCATATTGGTTTTAATGAACCGGGAACACCATTTGATCAGCACACTCATATCGTGTCCTTAACCCGTTCAACGATACAAGCTAATGCTCGCTTTTTTGGTACAGTGGAGGAAGTCCCAAAACAAGCCATTACAATGGGAATTGGCTCGATCATGGAAAGCAAAGAAATATTACTGCTAGTATCCGGAAAAGAAAAGAATCAAGCACTAAACAAACTCTTGCATGGTAGAATTGACGAACAGTTCCCAGCGTCTATCCTGAACAATCATGAAAATGTTACCATCATTGCAGATGAAGATGCTATAATGAATACGGATATTTAATAAATTACCATGTGAAATTTAATGATATTGCAAGCAGAACACCAAAAACAGTGCTAACTAAATCCACTATATATTTTAGTAATTAGATCTATAACAGAAAGGAGAAAGTGCAATGATAGATAAGCAATCGCCAATTCCTATTTATCATCAACTAGAAGAACAAATTAAATCTAAAATAGAAAATGGTGAATACAAGCCAGGTGATGCATTACCATCCGAGCGTGAATATGCTGAACAGCTGAACATCAGTAGAATGACAGTGCGACAAGCAATTACTAATTTAGTTAATGAACGCTATTTACACCGGATAAAAGGGAAAGGAACATTCATAACCGAGCAAAAGTTAGAACAAAACTTAAATGGACTTACAAGCTTTACAGAAGACATGAAAGCACGCGGTATGGAACCGGGTAACAAATTAATTAATTTCGAAATCATTCCAGCCAATCAGAGTTTAGCTGAGCAGCTTCATATACCTGAACACGCACCAATTTATGAGATTAAACGGATACGATTAGCTGAGAACATTCCCATGGCTTTGGAGCGTACTTATATTTCAGCAAATTTAATTAAAGGTTTGACAGATGATATTGTGCAAAATTCACTTTATCAATATATTGAGCATGACTTAGGATTAAAAATAGGAAAAGCAAGTCAGATATTTGAAGCTACTATTGCTAATGAAGAAGAAATTGAATACTTAGAAATACCTGAACATTCACCAGTCCTTTTTATGAAAAGAACGACACAACTAGAAAATGGCACAACATTTGAAGTTGTAAAATCCTCTTACCGTGCAGATCGATACAAATTTATGCTTGATCTAGAACGTTAATAAGGAGCGTCGTATAATGGTTAAAACAGTTACAGAAGCGATAAACCAAAAATCGCTTGCTATCGATGAAATGGAAGCTATCGATATCGTCTCACTAATGTTGGAAGAAGAACGCCAGATTCAAGAGGGAATTCAAAAATCGTTAACAGCTATTGCAGAAGCAGTTGAACTAATTGTAGACAAATGGGAACATGGAGCTCGTGTCTTTGTTGTAGGTGCTGGAACGAGCGGACGTATTGGAGTATTAGACGCTGTCGAACTTGGTCCAACCTTTTCGATAGAACCTGACCGTTGGATTGCGTTCGTTGCCGGCGGAAAGAATGCCATGTGGGAACCACTTGAGCAACATGAAGACAACGCTTCTGATATTGTCTATGATCTACAGCAATACGATTTTAACGAAAACGATGTACTGATTGCTATTAGCGCGAGTGGCTCTACTCCCTATTCCGTAGCTGCACTAACTTACGCGAAAGAAAAACAGGCCGCATCGATTTCGATAAGCTGTAATCAGCAGACAATGTCAACTAAACTAAGTGATGTCGGGATCGAATTGATAGTAGGTCCCGAAGTAATCCGCGGCTCAACGAGACTAAAAGCTGGAACGGCCCAGAAAATAGCGATTAATATGATATCAACCGCAACCATGGTCAAGCTTGGTAAGGTGTATCAGAATGAGATGATCGATATGCAGCTTATTAATAAAAAATTAGTGAAGCGCGCAGAGTCGATGCTAATGCAATTGACAAGTATCTCGGAAAAGGAAGCTCAAACATTAATGGACGAGACAAACAATGATGTAAAACTTTCCCTAATCATTGCCAAAACAGGCTGTAACAAAAAGGAAGCAGCTCAATATCTAACGAAAGCAAATAACCATGTAAAGAAGGCAATCCAATTATATGAAATGGGTTAGAGAAACAGCGGTGAAGGGCCGAATGTAAATTCATATCAGCTCTTCACAAAAAGTATAGACTTCGCTATAATAGAGAAAGAATAATGTACATAAGCGGTCGATTTTTTCAGTGAAAAAGGAGGAGACACATGGGAATCGCATTAATTATCGGTGTTTGCGTTACATTTTTTGTCGCTATTTTCGCTGCAGGATATGAAGCGAAACAATAATGAAGAGGCTTGCTTTCGGTTGAAAGCAAGCCTTTTTCTTAGTAAGTTAAGAAAAGATATAATCAGTGCAATGACTACGTTAAGTGAACTAGTTATTTTGACATGTTTGATGTATATTTACAACGCTCCGACTAATTACTTCGCTATGAGAAGGTGCAACAATTTTTGTCATCAGTAATATTAAAATGGACCGCTATCAGTGAGTATAAAAGCAGCTGTGTTACTTCATGCTAGCGTTGTAGAGCCTGATAATAGCGTGGGCCGCCCACTTCCACTCCTGTGGGAATTGTTTGACCTGAAGATCCACTTTTCCGAGCCGATTTTGCTCGAAAAAGTTAGCTGAAGGCCAACCCCTACGGAAAGGGAAGTGGGCAGCCGGAGTGGTGGTCAAGCAGTTGATATTATTCCATAATAGCCACTAGAGGAGAATTGCTCAGTTTTTTAAGTGTATGAACCTAGCTGGATAAAAACGAAAAACCAACTAATTATGCAATTGAAAGCATTTATATCCGTATGCTTCGATTTTCACTTTTGCTTCTTCTTGTAACACCTCTTGATCGAAGAATAATTCTATTGCCTTTCTGTTTGAAAGTGCCTCGACTTCAATACTTTTCGCTTGATCACTGTTATTTAATACAAAAATAAGCTCTGCTTCGCCTGCTTGTTTTTGATAGACAACTGTATTTCCGTCTATTACAAGAAACCTGAATTTCGCACAGTTTCCAAATCCAGGTATTTCCTTCCTCATCTTTATTAGTCTTTGAACAAAGCGAAATAATCCCTGATCTTGCTTCGACTCATCCCATTCCATGCATTTACGGCATCCAGGATCATCACCACCCGTTATGCCAATTTCGTCACCATAATAAATGCAAGGTGATCCTAAAAAGGACATTTGAAATACGTAAAGCAGTTTGACCAGATCTTTATTACCTTCAGCCATTGTTAAAATTCGAGCCGTATCATGACTGTCCAACAAGTTAAAGGCTGCTTCATTAACATTTTGCGGGTACATATGCAATACATTGGTGATACTATCAGCAAATGTTTGACTATCCATTTGCTGGTTTGCAAAATATTCTACCGCACCATTCGTGAAAGGATAGTTCATCACAGCATCAAACTGGTCCCCTTGTAGCCAAGGCATTGCATCATGCCAGATCTCGCCCAATATATATGCGTCTGGCTTCACTTCTTTTACTACATTGCGAAAATCGCGCCAAAACGCATGATCTACTTCATTGGCAACATCTAAACGCCATCCATCAATATCAAATTCTTCAATCCAATATCGCGCCACATCTAGCAGATATTTTTTCACTTCAGGATTGGCAGTATTTAATTTGGGCATGGATGCAACAAATCCAAACGCATCATAATTGGGATAGCCTTCTGCTTTTACAGGGAACTCCCATATATGAAACCAATCTTTAAAACGTGAATCTTGTTGATTTGTTAATACATCTTGAAAAGGCTCAAAATAGTAACCACTGTGATTAAACACTGCATCTAACATTACCTTTATGCCTCGACTGTGGCACTCATTCACTAACCTTCGAAAAGTCTCTTTATCCCCGAATTGTGGGTCTATTTCAAAATAGTCAATCGTATCGTATTTATGGTTCGAATACGCTTTAAAAATTGGTGTAAAGTAAATACCAGTAATACCTAAATCGGATAAATAATCCAGATGATCTATGACACCTTGAAAGTCACCTCCGAAAAAATTAGTTGCGCTTGGCTCCTCGCTCCCCCAAGGTATTGTACCTTCTGGATTTAAGGAAGAGTCTCCATTAGCAAACCGTTCAGGAAAAATCTGATACCAGACCGTATCCTTCACCCAATCAGGTGCTTGAAATATATCATTTTCATGTAAATAAGGCATACAGAAGTAATTACCGATGTCAGAGGGAATCGTTTTATAAAACCCCCTTTCTGTCACGATAATTTTCGTATTATCTTTGTCCATACATTGAAATCCGTAGCGTAATCTTCTGTATTCAGGTTGAACAGATACCTTCCAATAATCTGTTAATTGAGAAGAACCTGTCTTAATCATTTGTTTTGTTTTATATTGCCATTGATCACCCTTAAAATCATACGGGTCCGCAAATATTAATTCGACAGCTTCTACATCTCCTTTTTTCGTTTCTAGCATAATATCTATTGTTCTTTTATCTCTCGCATAGATGTATGGATTAGTTGCTCTATGGTTTATAGCTTCCATAAACATGTAATATCCCCCTTTTGGAATAGAATAATCCGTCAATCATTTTGCAGTATTTTGCCATTTCCCTATCATCAACAATTATGATAGATAGGGCAACACTGAAAGTATATTTCATGATTACTTTCAAAAAGCGCAATCGTTTTCCTTATCACTAATTTTACAATTTTAAATCTATCCTCCTCCCTCAAAAACAAACAACCCCGACTTTTACTAAAAGCCGGGGTTGTTTGTAAAGAAATACAAAAGCAGTGCCCTCCATTTGTATAATGGTGTCTATCACTGTTGATAACTTAATTATTACAATAACTGAAATGATCTGTCAATATATTTTTACTTTTCAAAAAGTACATATAATGTAGAAAAAAATATTTGAAAGTTTTTATAGAAAACGCTTGCTTATATAAAAAATCCTATGTATAATTAAAGCCAATCAAGCGCAATCGATTGCGCAAATCATGAAAAAGGGGAGAAATTATATGAGAAACATAAAATTATTTTTAGCTTTAATTACACTGTTATTTGCAATCGTTATCATCACAGCATGTGCTCCAGACAGAGAGGAAGACACAAATACTGATAACAATGAAGAAAGTACCTCAGAAGATACTGCTGAAGAACCAAATGATTCTGCTGAAGCAGATAAACCGGAAGAATTAACAGTTTGGGCCAATGATGAAGAAGAACAATTAGAAGCTATCGAGAAAATAGCAGCAGATTACGAAGAACAAAATGACATTACGGTTAATGTAGTTCCTAAATCAATGCTAGATCAATTAGATGAATTATCATTGGCAGGACCAGAAGGACGTGGACCGGATTTATTCTTTCAGCCACACGATCGAACTGGTGATATTGTTGCACAAGGTTTAGCGCAACCACTTGATATTTCTGATGAACAATTAGCTGACTACAGTGATGCTTCTCTAGCATCCGTTCAGTACGAATTTGAAGGTTCCAACGATATGTATGGCGTTCCTGCTGTAATTGAAACATACGGCATTTTTTATAACAAAGATATAATGGATGAGCCACAAACAATTGATGACTTACTTACTGCATTAGAGGAAAACACAGACGCTTCTCAGGATAAATTTGGATTTCTAATGAAACCGAACGACTTATATTTTGCTTATCCATTCTTTAAGAGTTTTGGAGGATACATTTTTGGCGGAGATATCGGTGAATATGATACAAGTGATATCGGACTTGCAAATGAAGGTGCTATCGAAGGTGGCGAACTCTATCAATCATTCTTCGGAGACGGAAAAATTCCTCCTTCCACCACAACTGATGTTATAGACGGATTATTTACAGAAGGAAAAGTTGGTGCTGTAATTAACGGGCCATGGAGTATCCCTAGTTATACAGAAGCTTTAGGGGATAGTCTTGGATTTGCCCCATTCCCTGAAATGGATGGGCAAGGAGCTCAATCATTAGTTGGGGTTAAAGCCTGGATGGTATCATACTATTCTGACAATACAGAATGGGCTACAGACCTTGCATTATTTATGACAAATGAAGAAAATCAAAAGCATTACTTTGATGTTGCTGGTGAACTGCCGACTAATACAAACGCTCTTGAATCTATTGAGGATCCAATTTTCAGTTCATTCAGTCAGCAAATTGAAAATGGAGTACCGATGCCTAGTACTCCACAAATGTCTCAAGTTTGGGAACCAATGAATAATGCATTACAGTTCTTAGCTGAAGGGGAAGATCCTTCTTCCGTACTTCCAGAAGCAGTAGAACAAATAAAAACAAATATTGATGCTAGTGGTGCTCAATAAAACACTCACGGGGGAGAAAATAATTTCTTCCCTCTCATTTTTTCTGTCCTATTGGGGAGGTTATCAAATTGAATCACAATTCCAATAACAACTTTAAAAACCATAATCCTAACGTTGCTACCGTATTATCCATAATTCTTGCAGGGTTAGGTCAGCTTTATAATCGTAGATTTTTAAAAGGTACTATTTTTATTCTATTAGAGCTCGCTTTTTTAGTAACGTTATTCGATACTATTAATTTTGGATTATGGGGATTACGTACATTAGGTACTATTCCTGGTACAGATCACTCGATTCGGTTATTGGTCTTTGGTGTCTTAGCATTAATTGCCACCATTATTTTGATCGCGCTATATGTAGGAAATGTGATGGATGCACGTAACCAGGCCAAAAAAATAAAAGATGGATGGCAGCCAAAAGGGATTAAAGCTACCATTATCGATTTTTATGATACTGCTTTTCCATATTTAATGACTGTTCCTGGGTTATTACTAATGATTTTTGTCGTCATATTCCCACTTATCTTTTCAGTCTTACTGGCATTTACAAATTATAATTTATACAACTCACCACCAAGGAACCTTGTCGATTGGGTTGGGTTTGAAAACTTTAAAGAACTTATTACGGTGCCAATCTGGCAGGATACTTTCATTAGTGTTTTAGCTTGGACCATTGTATGGACAGTGGTTGCTACGACGCTGCAAATAGCTTTAGGTTTATTCTTAGCATTGATCGTTAATGATCCAAGAATTCGATTCAAGAAATTAATTCGTACCATTTTAATTTTACCTTGGGCAGTTCCAGCTTTTGTTACGATTTTAATTTTCTCAGCTATGTTTAATGATGACTTTGGTGCGATAAACCGTGATATTATTATTCCACTCCTCGGTGGAGATGGGATTCCGTGGTTGAGTGAACCATTCTACGCGCGGACAGCGATTATATTAATTCAAACATGGTTAGGGTTCCCATTTATATTTGCATTGTTTACAGGTGTCTTACAAAGTATCTCAAAAGACTGGTATGAAGCGGCAGACGTAGATGGGGGATCTCGTTTTCAAAAATTTCGATTTATTACTTTTCCACATGTAATGTTTGCCACTGCACCGTTACTAATCATGCAGTATGCGCAAAATTTTAATAACTTTAACATTATTTACTTGTTTAATGAAGGTGGACCTCCGGTAAGAAATCAAAATGCTGGTGGCACTGACATATTAATATCATGGGTATACAAGTTAACTTTTGAAACAAACAACTATGCAATGGCTGCAGTTATATCTCTCATTATGGGACTTATCATTTCTGGTTTTGCCTTTTATCAATTTAGGCAGACGAAATCATTCAAGGAAGAAGGTGAATTGTAATGAATCAAAAACAAAAATCAAAAATCGAAGTAACGCTTATGTACCTAGTCATTCTTATCACTTCCATTATTATCTTTTATCCATTAGTGTGGACGGTGGGAATGTCTCTTAATCAGGGTACCAGCTTATATTCATCTTCACTTATTCCAGAAAATTTTTCGTTGGAACATTATAAATGGCTGTTTAGCGACGAAAGTGATTATTTATTATGGTACAAAAATTCACTGATTGTATCGATCTCAGTAGCTGCAGGCAGTGTGATCATTACCTCATTGGTAGCATATGCATTCTCTCGTTACCAATTTGTTGGAAAAAGGAATGCACTGTATATCTTCCTGTTACTACAAATGTTTCCAGTTATGATGGCAATGGTAGCATTATATATTTTCCTAAATATGATCGGCATGCTTGATACCTTAACTGGGTTAATATTGGTTTATCTAGGTGGGCAAATACCATTTAATGCATGGTTAGTTAAAGGCTATTTTGACACCATTCCACGTGAACTTGACGAAGCGGCGAGAATAGATGGGGCTGGGCATTTAAGAGTATTTTGGAGTGTAATGCTTCCACTAGCAAAACCTATTTTAGCAGTAGTTGCATTATTTAATTTTATGATGCCACTTTTTGATTTCTTATTACCATCAATCGTACTATCAAGTCAGGATAACTATACTCTAGCAGTTGGATTATTTAATTTTATTAATGACCGCTTTGCAAATAACTTCACTAGATTTGCTGCAGGTTCTATTTTAATAGCAGTTCCAGTTGCAACGGTTTATCTATTCTTGCAACGCTACTTAATTTCTGGACTAACAGCAGGCGGAACGAAAGGATAAATTTCGTTTTACAGTGAAACATACTTTGATAATAATACCTGATCACATATAATAGAAATACAGAATTCTCAGACATTAATGCATTTTTACAAATCTAAAGGGTGAAAAATTATGGCAGTTACAATAAAAGACGTAGCAAAAAAAGCAGGAGTAGCACCCTCAACGGTTTCTAGAGTTATAGCAGACAATCCTAGAATCAGTTTAGATACCAAAAAGCGTGTAAGAAAAGCGATGAAAGATCTGGGATACCATCCAAATATAAACGCCCGTAATCTCGCGGTACGATCTTCACAAGCAATTGGTGTCATTATGCCATCATCAGCTGATAAAGCATTGCAAAATCCATTCTTTCCTGAAGTTTTACGTGGAATTGGCTCATTTGCCCATGAAGCAGAATATTCTTTATACGTATCAACGGGTGGTAATGAAGAAGACGTATATGAAGAAGTACAACGAATGGTAAACGGTAACAGGGTTGATGGTATTATCTTACTTTATTCGCGGATTGCTGATCCTGTACAACAATTTTTAACGGAGAAAAATTTTCCCTTTGTCATGGTAGGGAAACCTTCTGAACAAGAAAGTGAAATTACGTATGTCGATAATAATAACTTTAAAGCGAGCAAGGACTTAACCAACCATTTGATAGACATCGGGCATCGTCATATCGCTTTTATCGGTGGTTCAACGGAATTAACAGTAACTCTTGACCGTCTAAACGGTTATAAGTCTGCCATAGAAGAAGCAGGCTTGCCATTACCAAATGAATATACGGTGCACGCGGAATTTCTAAAATCCGGTGGTCGTGATGCGGTCGAGCAACTATTTGCGTTGGATGAACCGCCAACAGGTTTGGTAGTTGCCGATGACTTGATGTCTTTAGGGGTGATAAATACATTAGAAGAAATCGGTCTAAGCTGCCCTGAAGATGTATCCTTAACATCATTTAATAACCTTTATTTATCGGAAATTACCACACCACCTTTAACAACTGTTGATATTCAAATCTATCAGTTAGGTGTACAGTCAGCAAGGTGCTTAATTGAAAAAGCAAAAAACAAGGATGAGCCAGCTAAACGTATTATTGTTCCTTATGAAATTAAATTTAGACAATCAACTAAATCAAATACATCTGAAACTTTGCAATAGTTGAAAAGGTATACCTGTGTTAGTAGGTATACCTTTTTTAAATAGTAATCGATTGACCGACTACTGCTATAGTTGCTTGATTGGTATATGTTTGTTCCGCCTCTTTTAATATATTTTGTACATCGCCGAAATGGGGTAAATGAGTTAGTATCAGTTGTTTAGCGGCTGCTTTTTCTGCCAATGCCCCCGCCTGTCGACCACTCATATGGCCTGGAATTTTCCCTTCATATTCCTGATAGAGATTAGCCTCCGAAACCAATAAATCAGCATGTTGAGAAAATGGGATCAATGACTTTTTCCAGCCAGTATCAGCTGTAAAGACGACCTTTTTTCCTTTTGCCTCTAGTTTTATTGCTAAACAGTATACAGGATGATTCGTCTCTGTTGTCTCTATTGTAAAAGGACCTATTTGTGAAGTTTTGATTATATTAAATGCTTCAATATGTTCTTTAAAAGATAAAGAGTGGTACTGCTCATCACGATCATGCGCATATATAGCTAATGTTTTAGGTTGATCTGCTAATTGGTTTTGAATCAATTTTGCGTAATGAAGCGCTCCAACATCGGCAATATGATCATGATGGTAATGGGTGATAATCACCGCATCTAATTGTTGAATGGATATGTAATTTTGCAACGATGCAAGCACACCACTACCACAATCTAATAACAGATGAAACCCGTCTTCCTCAATTAAAAAAGAAGATGTAGCACTATTTGCCTGCGGATAGCCTCCCCAAATTCCTAGAGGGATTATTTTCATATTTTCAACTCCTTTTATAGAAATTAATTGGCTTCTGTTTCGTTTCAGTGTTACATCACATCTTAAGGTCAGCTTTTGCTTGCTTATGTCTTCTAGAGTCTGCATCTCGAAGACACTTTTCTTCATTTTCGCTTTCTTTTGTCCACGAAATTGCTAAAAATTAGTTCGCACGAAAAAAAGCCACTAAAATATCCTAGTGGCTTTACTATACTAATTTTCTTCACTTTTATCAAAAATTCCCTTTGTCTGCTTCGCCGGCATTTTTCACAGCTGCTTCTCTGTCTTGGGCCATTTCTGCCACCGATTTCACTTTTACTCGTGCCGCTCCCTGATAATCTTTCGTTGGAATTCTTTCTTCTTCTGCTAATCTTTTTTCGGCCTGAGCTATCGCTTCTTTATACTGTGGTAACCATTCTTTTTCGGCAACTAACATTTCATCAGTCATTTGCCAGATTTCTTTCGGGTTACACACAGCACCGACTAGCGGGTCCATCATCATTGCTTGGCGCAACAAATAATCATCTCCATGGACAGCTGCTTCTACTGCTAAGCGCTGAACGGAAATGCTGACATTACAAACGGCAGCAGGTCCCAGCGGTAAATCCCCTACATACGGCATATTAATTCCATTGCGATCAACGTAACCCGGTGCTTCAATGATCGCATCAACTGGTAAATTCGAAATAATTCCATTGTTAACCCTGTTAAAGTGACCTCGGTATACACGACCGGTTTCCAATCCTTCTAAAATATAGGAACCATGTTCTTCACCGCGATTTTCCTCTTTGTATTCAAAGGCTGGTTCCTTTAACCAATTTGGAAAATCTGTCTCAAACCAATTACGTCCCTCGGTACAAACGCGTAGATACCCGCCAGTTTCTCCGTTTATCCAACTGCTTAAATCAATCCACTCGTTAATTTCTTCCGGACGCTTACGATACCACGGTACATATTCACTCAAATGACCATTAGACTCGGTACTAAAATAACCGAAACGACGAAGCATATCAATTCGTACCTTTTCGGTATCCTTATATTCAGGATGACTTTCAAATGCTTCTAATAAATCTTCAGTCCGGTCGACTCCATTTGTTTTCACTTCTATATACCATGTTTGGTGATTGATTCCAGCGCAAATGATATCTACCTCATCTTTTTTCTTCCCTAATACTTCGGCGATTTGTTTATGGCCATTTTGAACACCGTGACAAAGACCGATCGTATTAACTCCTCCATACTTGTTACAGGCCCATGTTAACATGGCCATCGGGTTTGCATAGTTTAACAACAACACACCTGGATCCGCTACTTCACGGATATCTTTACAAATTTCTAACATCTCTGCTATTCCACGTTGCCCATACATAATTCCGCCTGCACTTAATGTATCCCCAACACACTGGTCAACACCGTATTTTAATGGGATCTCGACATCATGTTTAAAAGCTTCTAATCCACCAATTCTGACCACATTAAAAATATATTTTGCATCTGTTAAAGCAGTTCTTCTGTCTGTAGTTGCCTCAATCGTAATTGCTAGTCCATTTTCATCGATATCCCGTTGACACAACTGTGTTACCATATCTAAGTTTTTCTGATTGATATCGGTAAAAGCTACCTCTATTCTTTGAAATTCTGGTACCGACAAAATGTCACGAAGCAAGCCACGCGTAAATCCAATACTACCTGCACCGATAAAAGCAATTTTAAATGACATGTCTCTACCTCCTTTTCGTCTTTAAAGGTATCTTATCACGAAAGGAGTGTAAGCGATTTAAATATTATCGTTTCTTGTTCAGTTTATGTATAAAATTCTAACCTTTTATATTTCACGAGAATGTTCTCGATAGGCTGACGGTGCTAAACCTGTTTCCTTTTTAAACAAATTGCTGAAGTATTGACTCGTGTTCACCCCAACATAATTGGATATTTCTGTAACTGGAATTTCAGTATTGACTAGCAGCATTTTCGCTTTCTCCAGCCGTACTTTGGTAATATATTGATTAATCGTCATTCCTTGTGAACGACGGAAGATTTTATGTAAATAGCTAGGATGAAGATGCGTGATAGACGCAAGCCTTTCTACCTTTATTTCTGTATCATAATGTTCATGAATATAGGTCAATGCTTTTTTAATATGCTGATTACCTGTTTGTTCATGGTACTCACGTCGGTTACGGTCAATCCACAGTAACAATTGGACCATTAAGTTATCAATCAACAGTTGATTGTTTGCAGATTGATGATCTAATTCCAGAACGAGGTGTCGTAAAGTAAAATATACCGCTTCATCATCTTTTAATAGAAAATACCGCTCGTTCTGATCAAATAATGACCGTATGGACGGCTGTGTTTGAAAAAGCTGTTCAATGGACATATAAGGAGTGGTTTTATTGCTATGAAGGATGAATTCGATATTTAACATTCGGCAAGGATGATCTTTATCAATGATTAGGCGATGCTTCACATTACTCTGAATATAAATATATTGACCCTTACGCATATGAACAATCCGGTCATCAATTTCAATCTGACATTTGCCATCCATAACATACATAATCTCGATTGCAGGATGATGATGTAAGTCCATCTCAAACTCGTGCCAACGTTTATAATAATAAGCCACAGCCTTAGGAAATTGTCCCATCCTTTATCCTCCTTAGAAAAAAAGCTAGAAGATAATCTCCTAACTTTTTTTCAAACTCTCCACTTTCGTATATCTGTGATTTTTTCATCAAAAAAGGCAAGCACATCGTCGACCTCTTGTTTCAATAATGTTAAATCCGTCGAAAGCCAGCGAATAAGAATTCCTTTACCATCGATATCGGTCATCCCTGCTCGATGGTGCTTCGCCTGTGATAAGCGCTGCTGGACATCCCATTCATCAAAAGGCGGATCCGGTGAAATATACCATATCGAAGCAACATATGGAAATGACTCTGTCATGCCATGATGTGCCAACATCTCTTCATTTCCGGTAAATTGGACCGGATCATAAGCTAGACATTGATCTTCCGTCCAGATCTCCATTAACGAATAGTAATGATAATCAGATCGATTTAAATGAACGATTTCTGACCAGACAAATTCCGCATCCCCTGTGACATTCACTTTTATATGTTGACTAATGTTACTATGATTAGCTGGGATTATTTCACGTTTTCTAAAAAATAATAACGCTTCTTCTTCGATGTTACAGGTAAATTGAAGGGAATGATTTTCTTGAGTATGCTTATCCGTTTCCATCTCTAATAGTTTTATATTAGACGCTTTTTTTACTGTAAAATCAATCGAAATGGGATCTGTTGTTTGATTCAATCCATCGATATTATAGGTCGTAAATACACGATGGCTCTGATCTGCTTTTGCAATTTTTAATGGTGGATCACCTTTATAGTCTAGAATATTGACTTTCTGAAACCGTGCTTGTAACTGCTTATTCGATTCCATCTTTACCTCCATTAAGATATAAATAATTTTGATAAAAGATATTTATGCTGCATAGCGGATATTTCCAATCCGATCGCACTATTCTGCATATCTTTAAAATGTAGTGTCATTGCCAATTCAGTTGTTTGAT
The DNA here is from genome assembly GCF_010994055.1 of Gracilibacillus thailandensis. NCBI lineage: Bacteria > Bacillati > Bacillota > Bacilli > Caryophanales > Bacillaceae > Gracilibacillus > Gracilibacillus thailandensis. The sequence continues at coordinate 28,194 of NZ_WJID01000046.1, forward strand.
CCACTTTTGTTAATGCATCTAATGTGACTTGTTCCGCGTCTTTTGGTGCTAGTGGAATCGCTCTTACCGCATGCTGAATAAGGTTTGTTAAAGAAAAATATAAATAGGTTTGGATCGTTGCAAACAAGTCAAACCCTTTTTCAAATGCATAAAGACTATATACAATAACATAATGATTTAACGAATCTCTATCCTTTATTTCTTCCGACCATTTGGAGAGGATAGGTGTCGCTTCAATCGTCAATAGCCGATCAAGGAAACGGCTCCCTGCTTGACGGCTAGTCTTCTTTAACTCCAATACATTTTTTCTGGCATTATATATTTCGGCTAAATACAGGACCTGATCCCAATCATTTTTCTTCAGTTTTGAAAATAATTCTTTAATAATAATTGCATCGTTATATAATAAATAATTACCGACGTAACTATGGCAAAAGGAAGCCAGATCTTCCTTTGAATTTACTTGCTTGGATCGGATATACATTTCCATTCCAATTGCATGTGCTACCTGACTTTTTAAGAAAGATGAATGGTGCATATGTAATAAATGTAAAAGTTTTTGCGAATCATTGGTACTCATCCAATCCCTCCATTTCTTAGTCTATTATATCATACTCATAAAGGTGGATTGATAATATCTTTCGATCGATTTGTTGCTGAATGGAGATTGTACAAGAAAAGCACAGAGCGTCCGCTTAGAAACGTAGCGACTGGAACGAATTAACTGAGATAAAGGAATCACGGTGAGTTTACGAACCGATGATGACTTATCGTAGGGCAATTCGTGAAGTCACCTAGTTTCTGGGCGCTTGCTTAGACAGGCACCCAATTTTTATACTTTCTTTCCTTATAAGACATACTGGGAAAGCCCACCCGGTCCTTTTCATTGATCAAAATAATATATCGATGATATAAAGTAGTTATTTTGAGATGGATATTGGGCGTAACA
>NZ_WJID01000047.1:0-44161 GCF_010994055.1 Gracilibacillus thailandensis
CACTCCAGGAAGCACCACCACATTTAGTATAGAGCCAAAAATAATTTATCTTTTTCATAATAGTATACTCCAGGATAATTTTTCACTTCGTACATATAAAAGATGTTATTCACAAGCAGTGCATTATCTATTTGGAAGCATTTATTGTGGTGGGTAAGCCAGAGGTCATTTAAGGAAAGGAAATCACAAGGTAATTCTTCAATGAAGGTATCAAATAGAAGTTCTCCCTCATATCCTCTTTTCAACTTCACAAATTTCCTTTTTTCTTGCTTTGAAAATGGTTTTCGGACACGGAGATATTCATAGACCTTGAGCTCATTTGACTTTTGACGAGTTATCAATAAAACCCTTCCTTTCTATTAAATTTGTCTATATTTTACAACACTCACAAAATAATGTCGATAAGAAAAGCGCAGAGCGCGCCCGCTTAGAAACGTAGCGACTGGAACGAATTAACTGAGATAAAGGAATCACGGTGAGTTTACGAACCGATGATGACTTATCGTAGGGCGATTCGTGAAGTCGCCTAGTTTCTGGGCGCTCGGAGCTAGACATCTGCTCAAAATTTATACTTTCTTATCTTACAAAAAAAAGAGCTTGATTTCATACCAAGCTCTCTACAAATATTAAAATTGGCACATAAATCACTCATGTATTTCACTAAATACCCCGACATAATTAGTTATATTATCCCCTGCATCTTTTAGCACACTTATAGACAACCATTGCGTATAGAGTTCTCCGTTTTTACGCTTATTAGTAATCTTACCTTGCCAAATGTCTTTCTCTTTCAACTGCTTCCACATTCCTTCATAAAAACGTGGATCTTGCTGTCCAGAGCTTAATATATTGGGATTCTGACCAATTACTTCTTCTTCGCGATAACCGGTTATTCGTTCAAAGGCTCGGTTTATCTTTGTAATGCTGCCATTTTCATCGGTCACTAAAATGCCTTGTCCCGCATTATTCACAATATAGTTGGACAAATTCAATTTATCAGTATAATACATCCAAATAATGATGATTAAACTCGCCAGTGCAAACTGGGATAGTGCCATAAAGCCAATCGCATAGTGACCATTAATATCATAAACCAAAGTGAGAATTATCGGTGGGAAAAATCCACCTAATCCTCCCATGGCAGCCACAATACCATTAACGATTCCTGCTTGTTTAGTGAAATATAAAGGAACAAGTTTAAAAATCGTCCCATTGCCAATACCAGCAAATAGTGCCACTGATAAACTACCAATTGTGTATAGCGGTATCGTTGGTGAAAAAGATAACAGAACACCTGAAATCGTCAAGCCTGTAAAAACGAACATCAACACTTTAAATGGGTCAAATTTATCTCCTAACCAGCCACCAACAGGTCTGAGTAATGTACATAATGCAATAAAGCCCGCCGTTCGTAATCCGGCATCAACTTCAGATAGTTGAAATTCCGATACTAAAAAGTTTGGTAAATAAACCGTTAAAGCAACAAAGGACCCGAATGTTAAGAAGTAAAAGAAGCTTAAAAACCATAGTTTATTATTTCTATAAACTCCTAATACCTGTTGCTTTAATGAAGTTTGAACTTTTGGTTCATGGCGATCTCCCCATATAAAGTTGAGCACCGCAAACAGTAATAAGGGAATAATAAATGTAAACACTGCCATTCGCCAACCAAACATCCCAGCAATAATTGGTGCACCAAATGAAGTAATCGCCGTCCCGATGTTCCCGACACCATAAATACCGTTCACAAATCCGTGTTTTTCTTTCGGATAATATTTCGGTAGTGACGTAACCCCGACAGAGAATACCGCTCCACCAATACCAAGGAATAATCCTGATAGAATTAAATCTGTGAAACTATTTGCCATACCTAAATAACCAACTGGCAGGATTAAAAAGAGTAAACTTAACAGAAATAAACCTCGTGCCCCAAATCGATTCGTATAAAAACCTAACGGAACTCGTAATACAGAACCTAAGATAACAGGAACTGCGGTAACAAACGATATTTGTCCTGCAGTTAAGCTAATATCTTGCTTAATAAAACTCATTAAAGATGAGAGTAATACCCATACCATAAAGCCGACGACAAGGCTAAGTGTTTGTAAGGGTAGTTGCATTTTTTTCACATTCATCATGTTCACCCATCCTTTCTTACACTGTTTTGTTAATGTCATAATATCGGCTCTCAATTAAAAATTGTGTGATCTTCTTCACATCTTGAATAATAATTTTATAATTGTGAATAAACCATGAATTTTACGTTCAAAATGGTAGAATAGATAGATTTATTTTTACGAATTTATGAAATATCATTTGTATCATTACACTTATAAGATAATTTATTTTATAATAATTGTTGTGTAATGAATACTTTTTTTAGAGAATAAGTATTCAAAAAATAAAAAAATACACAAGGAGGACAATCATTATGTCATTAATCGGTAAAGAAGTACTACCATTTCAAGCATCTGCATTCCGTCAAGGAGACTTTGTAGATGTAACAGAAGAAAATTTTAAAGGTCAATGGAGCATTGTTTGCTTCTACCCTGCAGACTTTACCTTCGTTTGCCCAACAGAATTAGAAGACCTACAAAATCAGTATGCAGAATTACAAAAGTTAGGTGTAGAAGTATACTCTGTATCTACGGACACGCACTTTACACATAAAGCATGGCACGAAAGCTCTGATGCAATCGGTAAAATCGAATACACAATGATCGGTGACCCTTCACACATCATCTCTCAAAACTTTGATGTACTACGCGAAGACGAAGGTTTAGCTGATCGCGGAACATTCATTATTGACCCTGATGGTGTCATCCAAGCAGCGGAAATCAATGCAGAAGGTATTGGTCGTGACGCAAGCTCACTAATTAACAAAATTAAAGCAGCTCAATACGTGCGTAACAATCCTGGTGAAGTGTGCCCCGCTAAATGGGAAGAAGGCGGCGAAACACTTAGACCAAGTATTGATCTAGTAGGGAAAATATAAGAAAAGAGGGTCAAAATGCTTGATCAAGAAATAAAAACACAGCTTAATGAATATTTGAAACTGTTAGAAAATGATATTGTCATCAAGGCAAGCGTCGGTTCTGACGATGTTTCAAAAGAAGTAGACGAACTAGTAAATGAAATTGCAAGCATGTCTGATAAAATCACAGTAGAGAAAGGCTCTTTTGACCGCACTCCTAGCTTTAGCATTAATCGTGCAGGCGAGGACACTGGCGTTATTTTCGCTGGTGTCCCACTTGGTCATGAGTTTACTTCTCTTGTGTTGGCATTATTACAAGTAAGTGGACGTCCACCTAAAGTGGATGATTCTATTATTGAACAAATCAAAAAACTAGAAGGTCCGCTTAACTTCGAAACGTATGTAAGCTTATCATGCCAAAAGTGTCCTGATGTCGTTCAAGCACTTAACATTATGAGTGTTGCACATCCTGACATTACTCATACGATGGTAGAAGGATCTGCTTTTAAAGAGGAAGTAGATAGTAAAGACATCATGGCTGTTCCTTCCGTTTATTTAAATGGCGAACAGTTTGTTGATGGTCGACAAACCATCGAAAGCATCCTTGAAGCACTAGGAAGCAGTGCTGACATTTCCGAGCTAAATGATAAGGATCCTTATGATGTATTAGTCGTTGGTGGAGGACCTGCTGGTTCCAGTGCTGCTATTTATGCTGCTCGTAAAGGTATCCGTACTGGTATCGTGGCAGAACGCTTTGGTGGACAAGTACAAGACACACTTGGTATTGAAAACTTCATCACAACGAAATATACAGAAGGTCCTAAATTAGTAGCTAACATGGAAGAGCATGTACGTGATTATGATGTAGATATCATGAACTCTATGCGTGCTAAATCTTTAGAGAAAAAAGATCTTTTTGAACTAGAATTAGAGAATGGTGCAACACTAAAAAGTAAAACAATTGTACTTTCAACCGGTGCTCGCTGGCGTAATATCGGTGTTCCTGGCGAAGCAGAGTTCAAGAACAAAGGTGTTGCATACTGTCCACACTGTGACGGTCCCATCTTTGAAGGAAAAGATGTTGCTGTAATCGGTGGTGGAAACTCTGGTGTCGAAGCAGCTATTGATCTAGCAGGTATTGTTAAACATGTAACACTGATTGAATTCGCTCCAGAATTAAAAGCAGATAATGTTTTACAAGACCGCCTATATAGTCTATCCAATGTAACAGTGCTTACAAACGCCAGAACTTCTGAAATCTATGGTTCTGACAAAGTCGAAGGACTAAAATACGTAGATCGAGAATCAGAAGAAGAGAAACAAATTGAGCTTGCAGGTGTCTTCATTCAAATTGGACTTGTTCCAAACACAGAGTGGTTGAAGGATACTTTGGAGTTAAATAAGTTTGGCGAGATTGTAGTCGATGAGCGTGGTACCACAAGTATCCCTGGTGTATTTGCAGCAGGTGACTGTACGAACAGCGCTTATAAGCAAATCATTATTTCAATGGGATCTGGTGCTACTGCGGCATTGGGAGCATTTGATCATTTGATTCGGAATTAACATAGAAAAGGCTGTCACACCGATGACAGCCTTTTTTATTTCTTATGGACAAGTTTTAGTGATGTTTGCATTTTTTGTCCGTAAGATTTATTTTTCATCAGCCTGAAATACAAGCCCGATTTCTTTTCGTGCCTGATCTAGTATTCGCATCGTTTTAAGGGAATGCTCCCATGTGTTGATATCATTTTCCAGCTTCTTTTGTTCAATTGACTCGATAAATGATTTTGCTTCATAATACATCGTGTTATCTTCTTGCCCGGCATTTAAAACCTCTTCAGAACCATCTTTGTACACGATTTTTACATTGTTCATATCAGAAAGTTTCCCAATAACAATTGATCCTTTTTCCCCTTGAATTTCTGATGGGATAGCAGAGTTCGTAATTTTAGAAAACATACAGACACCGTTCAATGAGGGATAGTCCACTGTCACGGTTCCTTCACCGTCAACATCCGATTCCAACATATATGCTGTTGCTTTCACACGGTCTGGTCCGCCAAATAAAGCGACCATCGGATAAATGCAATATACACCAATATCCATTAATGACCCATTTGACAATTCTGGTTTAAATGCGTTTAATACAATTCCTTCTTTGTATTTATCATAACGAGAGGAATATTGACAGAAGTTCGCAACATAGCGGCGAACTGGTCCAATTTTAGCTAAACTTTCTTGAATAAGCTTAAAATTAGGAGTATGCGTCGTTTTCATTGCTTCCATCAGCGTGACGTTTTGTTGTTTTGCGGTATCAATCATCGCTTGTACCTCTTGCTGATTAGAGGCAAAAGGTTTTTCAACAATAACGTGTTTACCACCTTTCATACAAGCTGTCGCATGTTCACAGTGATAAGCTGTCGGTGAAGCAATATAAACGGCATCGACTTTGTCACTGTCTGCCAACTCCTGAATAGTTGTATATGTATGCTCGACATTATACTTACTCGCAAAATCTCTTGCTTTTTCCTCCGTGCGTGAATAAACAGCATTTAACTTAAAATCATCTAATTTACTTGCTCCATCAATAAAACGATCGGTTATCCAATTTGTACCTATTACTCCAAAGCGAATCATATATATTGCCTCCATTTTGTTATTATATTTTCTGGACACTTTCAAAGATTATCTGGACACTATCCCACTCTTTCTGGACACTTATGTGCATTATCTGGACATTTTCCACTGTTATCTGGATACTTTCATCACTTTTCTGGACACTACCTAAAAAGAGTCCCTTCTACTAAGAAGGCACTCTTGATTTTACTCTTTTTCCTTCAATCGGTCTAACACTAAACGATATCCATCGGTACCGTAAGCGAGGCATCTCTTCACTCGAGAGATAGTTGTCGTAGATGCGCTAGATTCTTCTGCAATAGCTGTATATGTTCTGCCTTCGTCAAGCATTTTCGCTACTTGCAGGCGTTGTGCTAATGATTGAATCTCGTTCATTGTTGCAATATCATCAAAAAAGCGGTAGCATTCTTCCCGGTCTTCCAGCGATAAAATAGCATCAAATAATTGATCTAATTGTTTGCCACGCAATTTATCGATTTGCATGGTATACATCTCTCCTTTTTACTCCGCCGTGTTTGAAAGTTCTATACCATCAATACCAGGGCTCGTAGGAATCACATTGATCCACGTTTGACCTGGAACAAACGGAACTGGCTCTCCATCTTTCATTGGGATTATTCTACCATCATTTCGCTCCCATTGCACGTCTTGCACTTTACCTTGTTGTAGCAATAAAGCATTTCCTCCAGAGTTAAAGTCAATTTCGCGACGTCCCTCGTCATCAATTACTTGATGGGCTGTTTCTATGATTAATACATTATCCAATTGAATAGGTGAACTGTCTGTATATTCTACTGTTTGTACACCATCGCTATATCGTAAATATTTCTCTGTTGTCTCATCATATTGGTATCTTACACTATAATTACCGTAATTAAAGCTAACACCAGAAGCATCTTCACCTTCTACAGACTCGTCCTCTAAAAATGTCATTGGTTGATAATCTGCTTCAAGCCTATACCCCTGTTCCTCTGCCCGCTGGTAGATACCGTCAAATAAGGTATACGAATTATGCGGTGGGTTACGGTCCGTTGATCTTTCAAATAACACTTTATCATTATCATAGTACATGCCATTTAACCCTTGCACTGCACCAGATTGAACCATATTCTCAATATGATCCGCAGCACCGTGATAGACATAAAGCGCATTATAATCGTTTGCTAAATTAAAATAGTATGGCCTTGCACTTCTAACAGGACCAACACGATCAGGCATATGACTGTGATAGAGCGCCATAAACCGAGTTACATTGCCTTCTGCCAAAATCTCAAAAACTATATCTGCCTGAGAAAGGCCTGTTTGCGGTCTTGCTTTTGGATGGTTATTGACCATAACAGCAATTAATCGATTGGTCACATCCTCCTCCGCTTCAAGCCCTGTTAAAGGGTATATATGCTCTGGTTTTTCCGGTTCTTCAGGCTCAACCGGCTCCTCTTCCACAATTTCTTCTGGTTCTTCCTGATCTTGCTCGTTTGTCGTTTCTTCATCATTAGAACATGCTACAAGTGAACATAATAAAATAATAAAAAGTACACACCATTTCTTCATCAAAAAGGCCACCTTTTCTAATCTCTAAAAATAGTTTAAACGGAATATCGGCATGCTTATTCACTGCATGCCGATAGAACTAATTCTATTATAGAGGAAAGTTGACTAATCGCCAACCTCTTTTCTTAACGCATAATCGCTGGAAAGAGTATATCTTTTTTCTTCACATCGATGATTCCTAACGGAGTAATCCGGACAAAAGGTAAATGCATCGACGATAAAAAAAGTAAATTGTAAGGCGGATCCTCGTATTGATAGCCGTGATCAATTAAAATTTCCTTTAATCGCTTATCTTCTTCTATCAGTTTTGGCATCTTGCCATTGTACATCATGCCAGCAATTTGTAACGGTAATTCAAAAACAACTTTTCCTTGATGTACAAGGACAATTCCTCCACCAATTTCCTTCATTCTTGAAAACGCTAGTAATAGATCTGATTTACTTTTCCCAATTAACACAATATCACCGGTTAACGAATAGGAACTGGCCAATCCACCTAATGTTTTCGTAAATCCTTTTATAATTGTGTTTACTCGCCATTGCCCTTCACGATCGATTAACATCAGGAACGATTCATCTTTTGAATTTGTAATTTCTTCCGTATTGGCATCAATTGTAATTGGATATGGTTTCATAATGACATCATTAACCATCTTCAGTCCAACCGGCATCGAGAATTGCAAGTCTTTTTCTGTTAGCTGCCAATCTAAGCTAAGCTCTCCTAATCCGTATTTATCCCAATCGATTTCGATATTTTGCTCAACCAATTGTCCGTCTCTTTTCAACCATCTTCCTTTCGCAATAACAGATTCAGGTGTGGCATTGTTTACTTCTGATAAAATATTTAGGTGTGCTACTCGACCTGGAGCAATGCCACCGAGTCGTTCCTCTAAATGGAATTGCTCTGCTGCATTGTATGTTCCCATCATATATGCCTCAATCTCCGGAACCCCACTGTCTATTGCAATCTGAATACATTGATTAATGATGCCGTTCTCATAAAAGGCAGGTGTAGAACCATCTGTTGTCATTGTTAGGAAATCATAAGAATGAATTCCGAGATCCTGTAGCTCTTTTAACAACTTTGCCAAGTCAGGGCGTACCGAAGAATTGCGCAAACCTACGCGATACCCCATTGATAGACGATTATATACCTCTTCACCAGATAATGCTTCATGATCTGAGCTGACACCGAGAAGTTTTAGCTTTACCAATGTATGCTCAGAAGCACCTGGGAAGTGTCCCTCTACCGGCTTACGAAGTCGTTTTGCTTCCTGCATCCAATAAAGAATACGGTCATCATCACGCATGACTTGCGGCCATGCCGTTAATTCTCCTCCTTGCACGACTGCTTCATGCTGCAACCATGCTTGGACTTCCTCATCCTTAAAAATCTCTTGTTCCTCATTAATTTCAGATTGTGAATCAAATCTTGCCCACCAGTACATGGATACAGGGAGCTTCATGAAATCCTCTAACAATGTAAACGCTTTCTCTCTATTAGTTAAATAAAGCCATGGTAAGTTGTCATTCATCAATGTTGTTGTTCCTGTTTGCCCGGCATACATAGCTAATTCATAAGGATTATAAAGTTGAAATGGATGTGCATGTGGTTCAATATATCCCGGCACCACATATTTACCTGTACAATCCACTACTTCTATACCTGTTAAGGATGTTGGTAATTTCGAACCCACATATACAATTCGGTCATGGTAAATCCAAATATGAGCCTCCAGCCATTTTCTTAAAAAAACGTTTAAATAATAGGCATTTGTCAAAATCAGTGTAGGTGACTCTTTGCCATCAATAACAGCTACTTGCTTACGAATTTCTTTATTTCTCCATCTATATAAATGATCATTCATCCTAATCTCCTCAACTTCTTTTGTGATTTCCTTCTATTCTAACACGCATTGATAGCGTTTGCATTGTGTGGTTTTTACAAATTTATGACTATTTTTTAGGCAGATTTACGTATAAAAAATAGCATAACAAAAGATACGACAATGATAGACAAAACCCATGACCATGCTAATGTCATTTTATTGGATTCAAAGGCCACGTAAATTGCCATAGGTATTGTCTGTGTTCGTCCGGGAATATTTCCAGCAAACATTAATGTCGCTCCAAATTCGCCTAATGCCCTGGCAAAGCTTAGAATCACACCTGAAAGAATAGGTCTCTTGATTAATGGTAACGTGATATACCGAAAAACGCCCCATTCGTTGGAGCCATCTACTCTTGCGGCATCTTCAATATGACGGTCCACAAATGATAAACCTGTCTTAACAGACTGATACATAAGTGGAAAAGCAACTACTACCGCTGCAATAATAGCTGCCCAAATCGTAAACATAAGTGATTGATGAAACAGCAGATTCGTTAATGTACCCAATATTCCATTTTGACCAAACAACATAATTAAAATAAAACCAATTACAGTTGGAGGTAAAACAATTGGCAACAATAATACCGTTTCAATCAATACTTTGCCCCTAAACTCTTTTCTGGACATCAGCCATGCTGCTGAAACGCCTAAAATAAAGACGATCAATAATGCTATACTTGCAACAATTAATGATAATTTAATCGGTTGAAAAAATGCTTCCATCTGCGTCACCATCTATTTCTTGAAATCCGTATTGTTGAAATATTTCGAGTGCTGCTGCCGACTGTAAATAGTTATAAAAAGCTTCAACCGCTTGGGAATCCTTAATGATACCTACGGGGTATATGATTGGTTCATGCTCTCCCACTGGCAGAGTTTCATTGATTTGCACCTTATCAGAAATCATGGCATCCGTTTGATAAACAATGCCTGCATCTACATTATTACTTTCTACATATTGCACGACTTGTCTAACATCTTTCGTAAAAATGAGTTGCTCTTCTATTTCCTTATAAATTCCTTGCGCTACCAACGCTTGTTTTGCATAGTTACCAGCTGGTACGGTTTCTGGTGTACCAATTGCCATTTGATCAAATGATTCGACTGTAGTAGCTAGTTGAACATTTTGTGGCTGAATCCACACTAGTTGATTGGCTAATAAAGCGTGAGCACTCTCTTCCTCGATTAACCCTTCTTGTAAAACCCGTTCAAAATGTGGAACAGACGCAGAAAAAAAGATATCTGCTGGTGCCCCTTGTATAATTTGCTGACTCAATGAACCTGATCCGCCTAGATTAAGTGAAACGGTGATATGAGGGTTTTCCCCTTCGAACTGATGTACAATTTCTTGTAATGCGTCCGTTAAGGATGCTGCTGCCGAAATTGTTATTTCTTCTTTTTCTTGCTGACATGCCGTTATTAAAGTAAGAGCTAATAGTATGTATAGTATTCGTTTCATGTTCATTGGTAACCCTTCCTGTCAAGATCTTTCTATTATAACATGTTTTGTTATAGTATAATGGTGAGGAGTATCACAAGTTGTTATCGTATAATAGGGATGAAGGTTGGTGATAGCATGACTGAATTTTCTCATATAAATAAACAAGGTAGAGCAAAAATGGTGGATATAACAGACAAACAGATAACAAGCAGAACCGCGATTGCCCGCTCAAGTATTTTGGTAAACAAGGAGATTTACACGAAAATCGTAGATCAAACCATTGGTAAAGGGGATGTCCTTTCTGTTGCACAAGTAGCCGGAATTATGGCAGCCAAGCAAACATCGACAATTATTCCGATGTGTCATCCGTTACCATTAAGCGGGGTCAACATTCATTTTGACTGGAAAAACGATGAGAATACATATGAGTTAGTGATAACAGTAGAAGCCAAAACTAAAGGAAGTACTGGTGTGGAGATGGAAGCCTTAACCGCTGCTTCTATTACAGCGTTAACCGTTTATGATATGTGTAAAGCAGTTGATAAAGGTATGGTAATTGGCCAGACTTATTTAGTTGAAAAAACTGGTGGAAAAAGTGGGGTATATAAGAGAGAGGAGTAATCACTCAATAAGATGTTGAGTGATTTTTTTTATTTTGTGTAACCTTTTGAGAACGAATACGTTGTTAAGGTAGAAAAACAGAAAGGAATGGGGGCATTGGATTCTTTGCAACATTGGTATCAAAAATACCATCAAGATATTTATAATTACATCTATTTTATGATTGGTGATCACGAACAAGCGAAAGACTTGATGCAAGATACGTTTGTTCGAGCCTATCACAGATTTGATTCGTTCCATGGTGGTGACGAAAAAGGCTGGTTAGTTCGAATAGCAAGGAATATAACAATTGACCATATTCGCAAACAAAAACCGATTGCCTTTTTATTAGATCGACCTACTACTTTACAGGCACTAGATAAAACGCCCGAACAAATATCAATGCTAAATGAGTCGGAAAAAGAATTGTATCATGCATTACAAAAGCTAAAGATCTCTTACCGCGAAGTCATTATTTTACGAAAAATTAAAGAATTCTCTATTAAAGAAACCTCTGCCATTTTACATTGGTCTGAAAACAAAGTGAAAGTACAGTTATTTAGGGCTATGAAATCGTTAAAGAAAGAGCTGCAAAAGGAGGGATACATTCATGAGCAAATTTGATAACGAATGGCAAGGGCTTGATCAAAAAATTAAGTTATCCAAAAAGGAAAGTGCAGATTTATACGACAGTATTTTTCGAGAAGTGCAAGAACCTAATAAGGAAGTCCAAACAACTCACCTATCTATAAAGCCGCTCTTAAGTTTAGTTACTGTAGCTTGCCTCGTCACCATTTTGGTACTTAGTAATTGGAATACCACAGATGATAATGGAATATTAACTCCCGCCTCCAACGATGAGGCTAATGAGGAGATAATAATAGTTGTCACCAATAACACGACATTTGAGTTTCTAGGCATCTCCATTAACGTTTATAAGGATGGGTTAAAAGTTTCAAATCAAACGACGATCAATGCAGATAATTCTACAGTAGATACTGGTCAAGAACTCCATTTTCAATTCTTGAAAGAGGATTTTTCATTAACAGGAGAAGTCTCATTAGAAGCTTCGGTCGTATTAAATAATGAAAACCAAATTCCTATAACACCACATGTTCCTATCACTATTGAAAAAGGAAACAAATATTATTTATCAATTGAGGGAGATTCTGTTGAGTCATCTCAACTAACTATTGAAAACAGAGCAGAATAATAATCTGCTCTGTTTTATTCACGGTAATCATAATACATTTTCCTTTTTGAGATCCGTTTTATTTTACCTTCTGCAACAGCCTTTTCCCATCTCGCTATTGCGATTTTATCCAGTGCTTTTCGTTCTCCTATGCTCTCAAACGGGGGGTTTACAAATGATTAGTACCGTTAGATATCCTTATTGATCTCCCTGATAACATGTCCCAATTCTGGAATAATCAATTTTTCCATCGCTAATTTAACAGCTCCTGAGGAACCTGGCGTAGCAAAAATGGCTTTATCCTGCACTACTCCTGCTGTTGCTCGGGAAAGAATCGCTGCTGAACCAATATCTTCGGTATAACTTAGCATACGAAAAATTTCTCCGAACCCAGGTATTTCTTTATCTAGCATATTTTCAATCACTTCAATGGTCACATCACGTTTGGCAATTCCTGTACCGCCATTGATTAAGATTGCATCAATGTCAGTCTGCTGAATACCATTTTCGATCGCTCGTTTAATTTCTGTTTGTTCATCTTTTACAATATCATACGCATTCACTTGATGATGGTGTTCTTCTAAATATTGGTACATTAGTTTCCCACTTTTGTCGGTGTCTTGTGTTCTTGTATCGCTGACGGTAATGATTTTACATCTTACTATTTTAGGTGCTTCTGCTTTGTGTACTTGTGACATGCTATTAAACTCCTTTTTTAGAGAAAGCTGTTTCGTTCATTTTATCATAGAAAACTAGCGTAGTGGTGCCTCTCCTTGGTACTGTAATCGGATTATTTTATTATCTACAAGTGTTGCTGGGTATAGAATAATTTCACCGGTAGGAGGATCTGTTGTGTTTTGATCAAAGTAAAAATCATCCCCTAATCCAATTGTCCATACAGCTTCATTATTTTCCGCTAACACGATAGCCAATGTACCATCGGAACTAGTGATTCCTTTTTCTTTGGATGTATCGCTTTCCTCTTGTTGTTGGTTCTGTTCAATATTATAGTAAGGTAAAGGGACTGGTTCACGACTTTGCTCATAAAAAATGGTTAAGATAATCGTTAGAACGATCATACAACTAAGTGCTATTAATACTTTTTGCATAATGTGATCCTCCTTAATCGAATTATACAACATTATCTTACATTTAAGGGGATTATTAGTTTTTTTACATATTCGAAGCAAAAAAAATCAAAAAAAGAAAAAATTGTGCTTTTATAATGAATTTGTGAGGGGGAATTCATATTGTCATACAATGAAGCCATAAAAAGAACAATTGACTGGATCGAACAGCACCTTCAAGAAGAGATTCATATTGACGATGTTACCAGAGTCAGCCATTTCTCTAGATATCACTTCCATCGTATTTTTCAGCATGAAGTAGGAATGTCAGTTGCTTCGTACATTCGATTACGAAGAATCGTTCATGCAGCAATGAAATTACTACATACATCAGAAAGAATCCTTGATATTGCATTAACATATCAATTTGAATCTCAAGAAGCATTTACTAGAGCATTTAAGAAAATATATCACCTTCCCCCTGGACAATATCGAAAATTCATGAAGCAAATGATTGTGAAAAAGGAGGAACTTCACATGCATGAAGAAATTAATGGATGGTTTATCAGCGGAAGCCATCCGCACTTTTACAAAAGCGGAATTGATCGCGAACAGGTTCATCAGGGTAATGCTTCTGCTTACTTAGAATCACTCACAGTCGATGAAAACGACCAATTTGCAACACTAATGCAACAAGTTAATGCAGACAAGTACAAAGGAAAAAGAATAAAGCTTTCAGGTTTTATCAAATCTAAAAATGTAGCAACTTTTTCAGG
Source organism: Gracilibacillus thailandensis (assembly GCF_010994055.1). Lineage (NCBI taxonomy): Bacteria > Bacillati > Bacillota > Bacilli > Caryophanales > Bacillaceae > Gracilibacillus > Gracilibacillus thailandensis. The sequence continues at coordinate 14,130 of NZ_WJID01000047.1, forward strand.
TTTGTGGATGAGGGTGGATAGTGCATCAGAGGACTTATTACAATTTGACAACATGCATGATCGTCCCATTACCGGCACAAATAATTGGAATCATTATGCTATCATACTTGATATTCCAGAAAACAGTGCCACTATCTCTTACGGAATTTTACTAACAGGAGCAGGTAAAGTATGGTTGGATGGGTTAAAGTTTGAAGAAGTAGATAACAATGTACCTACAACACATTTAGAGATTAATGTTGTACTGCTAGATAAACCAACCAACCTAAATTTTGAAGAGTAAAAAAAGCTTGGTGCAGACCAAGCTTTTTCTCCTACTATAGCACATTATCTATGATGGACACTTTTTTTGGGATTTATCACTTTCTGGCCGTCATGACGCTTGTGATGGACATTTTTTTTGGATTTACCTATTTTCTGTCCTTCATTTCGCTTATGATGGACACTTTTTTCGGATTCATCTATTTTCTGTCCTTCATTTCGTTTGTGATGGACACTTTTGTCTGATTTAGTCTTTCATTTCGTTTATCACATCAGTTGCCTTAAGAAGTAATAATAATCTTATTACCAGACGGATCTTTTGTAATAGCTTGGTTTTCTTCTTCCTTAACTGAAGCACCAATTGCCTTCAAATTTTGCACCGTATGATGGACCGCTTCTTTTGTTGGATAGCTGATCGTATAAGATTGCAAACCGACGCTATTTTCTGAAGGTTGCGGGGCACCTACTCCATTCCATGTGTTCAGACCAATGTGATGATGATACTTCCCTGTTGAGATAAATAATGCTTGATTACCGAATTGGGATACCGTTTCGAAACCTAATCCTTTTTCATAAAAATGTTTGGTATTCTCCATTTCTGCTACATGCAGATGGATATGACCCATCACAGTCCCTTTTGGAAGTCCTTTCCACCCCCCTTTTTCTCCTGCTTGTAAAAGATCTTCAAAATCCAATGGATCGACAGCCATTTCTACTTGATCACCTTGCCAAGTCCATCCAGCAGGATCTCGGTCACGATAAACTTCAATTCCGTTTCCATCTGGGTCTGAGAAGTATAATGCTTCACTTACTAAATGATCAGACGAAGCTAAAGGTAAGCCAATATCTATACTATGAAAAACAAAGTTTGCGAGGTCCCTTCTTGTTGGTAGTAATATAGCAAAATGGTACAAACCTGTTGTACGTGACTGTTTCGGCTCAGCATTATCAGGTTGTTCCAAGGTAAGAATACTTGTCTTACCATCTGCAGTTAGCTCAGCTGTTGTGTTGTTTTTTTCTAATATATCAAAACCGATAACTTTTTGGTAAAAAGCTATCGATCTAATTAAATCCTGCACTTTTACGGTGACATTGCTGACAAATGTAATCGGTTTTCGATGAAAATTCATTATTTGTCTCCTTTTTAGGTTATTTTATGTAAGTAATTATACTTTTGTAAGCATGATATATCAAGAAAAAGCTACTAATCTGGCATGAATAGTAGCTTTCCCTTTTGTTCGTTATTTTATTGTTTAGAGAAACCTATATCTTTTCGATAGAAGAAATCATCGTTTTGATCAAACCGTTCCAAGTATTGATAAATCTCTTTTTGTGCTTGCTCCGGACTGTCTTGGATCGAACCTACTAATAGAACACGACCGCCTGTAGAGGAGAATGAGCCATCTTCTGTACGGGCTGTTCCAGCATGGATTACATAAACTTGATCATCTGCCGTAAGATCTGGGAGGCTTACATTTTTAGCATATGAACCAGGATAACCCTTGGAAGCCACTACTGTCCCTATTGCGTAGCCTTTCTTCCATTTTAGCTGTGGATCTTTTCCGGCGGTGACATCCTCAATCACTTGGATCAAGTCATTTTCCAACAATGGCAAAACAACTTGTGTTTCCGGGTCACCAAATCGAGCATTAAATTCGATTACTTTAGGTCCTTCCTTCGTCTCAATCAAACCACCATAAAGAACACCGGTATAGGTGCGTCCTTCCTTCTTCATTCCTTTGGCAACAGGCTTTAAGATTTTTTCCACTGTAAACTCAATATGCTTTGGATCTAAATCTGGTACTGGTGAAAAAGCACCCATTCCACCGGTGTTGGGACCTTCATCATTGTCATAGGCGCGTTTATGATCACGAGCAGGTACCATCGGATAGACATTTTCACCATCAACAAAAGCAAAAAGAGAGAATTCTTTTCCTTCTAAATATTCTTCAATCACAACTCTGCTTCCAGCTTCGCCAAATTTATTGTCAATCAGCATATCCTCAACCGCAGCTAACGCTTGATGCTCTGTCATCGCAACAACAACACCTTTTCCGGCTGCTAGTCCATCTGCCTTAATTACAATTGGTGCTCCCTCTTGTTGTATATACGCCTTTGCTTTTTCTACCTCAGTAAATGTCTGATATTTCGCTGTCGGAATATCATATTGTTTCATAAATGCTTTAGCAAAGTCTTTACTTCCTTCAATAAGAGCAGCTTCTTTTTTAGGTCCGAATACTTTTAAATTTTTTTCTTGGAAAGCATCTACTACACCTTTTGTTAAGGGAACTTCAGGACCGACAATCGTCCAATCGATTTGTTCCTTTTGCGCAAATGACACTAATTCTTCAATTGCATCATCTTTGATTGGTACACATGTGGCATCTTGCGCAATACCGCCATTTCCAGGTGCAGCGAAAATTTCTGTTACACGCTCACTACTCTTTAATTTTTTTACGATGATATGCTCACGACCACCACCGCCGATTACTAATACTTTCATGGGAGGCCTCCTTTTTCTATCTATGAATAAGGGAAGATTCTCATAGACACTTTTTATGGATTTGGAATTATTTTGTCCGTGAGAATGCTTCTCGTGGACACTTTTTACCGTTTTTGTTTTCTTTTGTCCATGAGAGTGCATCTCGTGGACACTTTTGGCCGATTTCGCTTGCTTTTGTCCGTGAGAATGCATCTCGTGGACACTTTTTACCGCTTTTGTTTTCTTTTGTCCGTGAGAGCGCATCTCATGGACACTTTTCGCCGATTTCGTTTTCTTTTGTCCGTGAGAATGCTTCTCGTGGACACTTTTGGCCGATTTCGCTTGCTTTTGTCCGTGAGAGTGCATCTCGTGGACACTTTTTACCGATTTTGTTTTCTTTTGTCCGTGAGAGTGCATCTCATGGACACTTTTCGCCGATTTCGTTTTCTTTTGTCCGTGAGAATGCTTCTCGAGGACACTTTTGGCCGATTTCGCTTGCTTTTGTCCGTGAGAGTGCATCTCAGGGACACTTTTCGCCGATTTCGTTTTCTTTTGTCCGTGAGAATGCTTCAATCTGAGAAAAAGGATTCCCAAATTATTGAGAATCCTTTCTGCTTAATGCTTGAAGTGACGCATCTTTGTGAATACCATTGCGATACCGTGTTTGTTGCACTCATCAATGGAATCTTGGTCACGCTTGGATCCACCTGGTTGGATAATCGCTTTGATTCCTGCTTTTGCAGCATTTTCTACGGTGTCTGGCATTGGGAAGAATGCATCTGATGCCATTACTGCACCTTCTGCCTTTTCTCCTGCCTGCTCAAAGGCAATTCCTGCAGCACCAACACGGTTCATTTGTCCAGCACCAACTCCAAGAGTCTGGTCCCCTTTGACAACAACGATTGCATTAGACTTCACGTGTTTTACCACTTTCCATGCAAAGAGAAGCTCATCGATTTCTTTTGCATCTGGTTTACGATCTGTCACAACTTCGATATCTTCTGCTAACACTTTGCCATTGTCGCGGTCTTGAACAAGTAGTCCGCCAATCACGCTGACTACTTTTTTCGTATCATTCTCGTTTACTTGCATAGGTGTTTCCAATAAGCGAATGTTCTTTTTCACGGTTAAGATCTCGAGAGCTTTCTCAGAAAAGCTTGGTGCAATAACAATTTCTAAGAAAATTTCTTTCAGTTGGTTGGCAGTAGCTTCGTCGACTTCACGATTTAATGCTACAATACCGCCAAATATAGATACCGGATCACCGGCATATGCCTTTTTGAAGGCATCAGAAATCGAGTCACCGATACCAACTCCACATGGATTCATATGTTTTACGGCTACCACTGCTGGTTGTTCAGGAAATTCAAGCACAACTTCTAAAGCAGCATTAGCATCCTGGATATTGTTATACGATAATTCTTTACCATGTAATTGTTTTGCATTGGCGATAGACGCGCCTTTTACATTACCTTCTTTGTAAAATGCCGCTTTTTGATGTGGGTTTTCGCCATAGCGAAGGGATTGAACTTTTTCGAAAGTTTGAGTAAATGTTTCCGGATCCTCTTCACCTGTAATATCGACAAAATAGTTCGCAATCATTGCATCATAGTTTGCGGTATGACGGAACACTTTTGCCGCTAGTTGTTTACGAAACTCAACTGTTCCACCATTATTGCTTAAGTTGTCTAACACCGCATCATAATCAGATGGATCCACTACTACCGTGACATCACGGAAGTTTTTCGATGCAGATCGTAGCATCGTTGGACCGCCAATATCAATATTTTCAATTGCATCCTCTTCTGTTACATCTTCTTTTGCAATCGTTTCTTTAAACGGATAAAGATTGACAACGACGACATCAATCGGAGTAATGCCACGCTCTTCTAATTGCGTGACATGAGACTCTTGGTCTCGACGTGCAAGAAGTCCCGCATGGATATATGGATGTAATGTTTTAACACGACCATCTAGGATTTCATCAAAATTGGTGATTTCCGAAACACCTTTTGCAGGTAATCCAGCATCTTGTAATGCTCGCAATGTACCACCTGTTGAGATTAATTCATAACCTAATTTATCTAATTCTTCTGCAAAAGGAACTAAATTGCTTTTGTCAGAAACACTTAGTAATGCACGTTTTTTCAACGTTATTCTCCTCTCGTGATCAGTTTTTGAATCGTAGCTGGATAAAGCTGATGTTCTACTTGCTGAATGGCTTTTTGCAATTCTTCCCTTGTCATGCCGTCTTCAACATCTACCGCTTGTTGTGCAATAATTTTTCCCGTATCCATACCTGAATCGACGTAATGAACCGTAACACCTGACACTTTTACGCCCGCATCAAATGCTTGTCCGATTGCGTCCAATCCTGGGAAGGCTGGTAAAAGCGAAGGGTGAATATTAATGATTTTCCCATCAAAGGGGTGTAATAAAGTGTCACCAATTAAGCGCATGTAGCCTGCAAGGATGATCCAATCGATTTTTTCTTCTTGGAGCACTTCCACTATTTTCGCTTCGAACATCTGCTTATTTCGATATTGCTTTGGATCAAATACAAAAGCAGGTGTTCCATTTTGTTTTGCCTTCTCTATTACTTTTGCATTCGGTTTATCACAAACAAGTAAGGCTACTTCTGCTTCAAGTGTACCATTTTTCGTTGCTTCGATAATAGCATCGTAATTACTGCCGGTCCCTGATGCAAACACCGCTAATTTATTCATTAGAGAATGTCACCCCAGTTTCTTCTGTCACCTCTCCGATAATAGCTGCTTGTTCGTTGATATCTTTTAATAATTGAAGTGCCATATCTGCTTCATGTGCTTCAATGATAACCGCCATGCCGATCCCCATATTGAAGACACCATACATCTCTTCTTCTTGTAAATCTGCTTGTTTTTGTAAGTAATCAAAGATAGCTGGCTTTTGCCATGATCCTTTTTCAATTCTTACACCAAGATGTTCTGGAATAGCACGTGGTAAGTTCTCATAGAAGCCACCTCCTGTGATATGACTAATCCCTTTGATCGTGAGGTCTAATTTTAATTGTTGAATTGCTTTTGTGTAAATTTTTGTTGGTTCTAAAAGTGCTTCACCTAATGTTTTGCTCAACTCTGGTACTTGATCTTGGTAATGTAACCCTTTATCATCAATTATTTTACGGACTAAGGAAAAACCGTTGGAGTGTACTCCTGATGAAGTTAAACCAATGATTTTGTCACCAACTTTTATCTTTTCTCCAGTAATAATTTGTTTTTTATCCGCAATCCCAACGACAAAGCCTGCAAGATCATATTCATCCTCACTGTACATGCCTGGCATTTCTGCTGTTTCGCCACCAATTAGAGCAGCACCCGATTGGACGCAACCATCTGTTATCCCTTTTACAATTTGCTCGATCTTTTCCGGCTGGTTCTTACCACAAGCAATATAATCTAAGAAAAAGAGTGGATCGGCACCTTGGGCAACAATATCATTGACACACATAGCTACAAGATCGACGCCAACCGTGTCATGTTTACCCAATGTAAAGGCAAGCTTCAGTTTTGTTCCGACACCATCTGTTCCAGAAACTAAGACTGGTTCTTCATATGAGAATTTACTTAAGTCAAACAGGCCGGCGAAAGCACCGACTCCTCCGATTACTTCAGGGCGATTCGTCTTTGTGATATGTTTTTTCATTAAATCAACTGCTTTGTATCCTGCGTTCACATCGACGCCTGCATCTTTATAGATATCACTCATTCCTATAGACTCCTTTTTGGTGCGGAATTTTTATTGTCTGATTTTATTGGACACTTTTTATTGTTTATTGGACACTTTTTGCTATTTATTGGACACTTTCCAGAAGTTATTGGACACTTTCGCTCATTTATCGGACACTTTAGTCTTTATAAGCAGGAATTACCGTATCTGGATAGATTTCAGTCGGGTAATTTCCTGTAAAACATGCTTGGCAAACACCATGTTGCATACGATCACGATCTTCCACAATCGAGGCTTCTAATCCTTCCGTTGATAAAAAAGATAACGTGTCAGCACCGATGATTTCGCGCATTTCCTCGATAGAATTGTTCGCTGCGATTAACTCTCCTTTTGTGGATGTGTCAATCCCATAGTAACAAGGATTCTGTATTGGAGGAGATGCTATACGAACATGAACTTCTGTTGCACCTGCTTCTTTTAATAAGCGCACAATACGGCGACTAGTAGTACCACGAACAATGGAATCGTCTACCATTACGACCCGCTTACCCTCTACAATCCCACGAACAGCGGATAATTTCATTTTGACACCTTGCTCGCGTAGTTCTTGTGAAGGTTGGATAAACGTTCGACCGACATAGCGGTTTTTAATTAATCCTAACTCATATGGAATACCAGTTGCTTCGGAAAAACCGATTGCTGCTGATATACTGGAATCCGGTACACCAGTGACAACATCTGCTTCAATTGGAGATTCATTTGCTAATTGTTTTCCCATTGTTTTACGACTAGCATGAACATTCTTCTCATTTAAGTCACTATCAGGGCGAGAAAAATAGACATATTCCATGGAGCAAAGTGTGCGTTGCATGGGAGATGTAAATTGTTTGGTTCTAAATCCATCATCATCGATCACGATTAATTCACCAGGTTTTACTTCACGCTCGTAAGTCGCACCGATTAGATCAAATGCACACGTTTCTGATGCGACAACATATGCATCACCTAAACGGCCGATAGATAGTGGGCGTAAACCGCGCGGATCCAATCCGATAAACAGTTGATCCTCTGTTAAAATCGAGAATGCATAGGCACCTTTGATCATACCTAAAGCGGAAGAGATCGCTTCTTCCATCGGTACATTACCACTGCGTTTTACTAAATGGGCAATCACCTCTGTATCTGAAGTAGTCTGCAAAATACTTCCTTGTGCTTCCAATTGATTCTTTAAGGCGTGGGCATTGACGAGGTTTCCATTATGGGCCAATGCCATACTATTCGTTTGTGAGCGAAAAACAAGTGGCTGTACGTTTTCAAAGCCACCACCACCTTGAGTGGCATAACGAACATGCCCAATTGCCGCATGTCCTTGCAGGCGGGAGACTTCTCCTTCTGAAAAAACGTCATTGATTAAGCCGACACCTTTATGAACATTTAATTTTTCACCATCTGTTGTGACAATTCCGGCACCTTCTTGACCACGATGCTGGAGTGCATGCAGCCCGTAATAGGTCATTTCGGCAGCTTTCTCATGTCCCCAGATCGCAAATACACCACACTCTTCATTTAAGCCTTTGATTTCAGCAAGCACGGGATAGCTCCTTTCCACAGTTGTTGTAATGATCTTACATCTTCTGTGATTGCTTCTGTTTCTCCGTTTTGAACCACTAGTTTATTCGTATTTGTTACCGTTCCTAATAATGTTGCATCTTCTACTTTTGCTTCGAACGCTTCACGATCTTTCTCTGGAATCGATACGATAAAACGTGATTGTGTTTCACTAAACAATACCGTTGTTAAATCTCCTTCTACTTGGACGTCCGCACCAAGACCTTTTTCATTAAAAAGGCATTCTGCTAATGCGACACCAAGCCCTCCTTCTGCAATATCGTGAGCTGAGGAAACAAGACTAGCACGGATTGCTGCTAATAATTGCTCTTGACGTTTTGCTTCCGTCTCTAAATCAATTGCCGGAGCTTTACCGAAGTATTTACCTTCCAAGAGGTTTTGTAATTCACTACCACCGAATTCTGCTTCTGTCTTACCAATTACATAAATCAAATCGCCTTCCTGTTGGAAATGGGACGGCGTAATGTGGTCAAGCGATTCATGTAATCCAACCATACCGACAACTGGTGTTGGGAAGATTGCCTGACCGTTTGATTCGTTGTAAAGTGAAACATTACCGCTGATAACCGGTGTGTTCAACTTTAAGCTGGCCGCACTCATACCTTCTACACTTTTCTCCATTTGCCAGAAGTTTTCTGGTTTATCCGGATTACCAAAGTTTAATCCGTCTGTAAGTGCTAATGGTTTTGCACCAGATGCAACAATATTTCGTGCTGTTTCTGCAACCGCAATTTTACCGCCTGCTTCCGGATCTAAATGAATATATCGGGAATTACAGTCCGTTGTCATCGCAATTGCTTTATCATATCCACGAACACGGACAACTGCCGCATCTGATCCTGGAGAGAATACGGTGTTCGCCTGTACCATTGAATCATATTGATCATAGACATATTCTTTGCTTGCGATCGTTGGTTGCTGTAATAACTTTTTCAATGTTTCTGCATGATCTTTTACTTCTGGGGTATATGCAGGCATTCTTTGGTATTCTTCATAAAAGCTTGGTACTTTCGATTCTTTATGGAAAATCGGTGCATCCTCTGCTAAATTATCAACAGGAATGTCTGCCACAACTTCTCCTTTATGCAATAAGCGGAACATTTTATCATCGGTAACTTGACCTACTGCTACTGCTTCCAGCCCGTATTTCTTGAAGATATCGACGATTTCCTGTTCCTCACCTTGTTTCACGCATAATAACATACGTTCTTGTGACTCTGACAACATCATTTCGTACGCTGTCATGTTTTCTTCACGCTGTGGGATTAGATCTAGGTTCATTTCCATTCCCATGCCAGCTTTACTTGCCATCTCACTTGCGGATGAAGTAAGACCAGCTGCCCCCATATCTTGAATGCCAACTAATGCGTCAGAATGAATTACTTCCAAGCATGCTTCAATTAATAATTTTTCCATAAAAGGGTCGCCAACTTGTACATTAGAACGTTTGCTTTCAGAGTCTTCAGATAAATCTTCCGAAGCGAATGTTGCACCATGGATTCCATCACGACCTGTTTTCGAGCCAACATACATAATCGTGTTTCCAAGTCCTGATGCGATCCCTTTTTGAATATCTTTCGTATCTATTAAACCGACACACATTGCATTAACAAGTGGATTGCCTTCATAACAATCATCGAATTGTACTTCTCCTCCGACTGTTGGTACTCCTACACAATTACCATAGCCGGCGATTCCGTGGACCACTTCATCAAAAAGATATTTAACCCGACCAGTATGAAGATTACCGAAACGTAATGAGTTTAATGATGCAATCGGACGAGCCCCCATCGAGAAAACGTCACGGATAATACCACCGACACCTGTTGCCGCTCCTTGATACGGCTCAACCGCTGAAGGGTGGTTATGGCTTTCCACTTTAAATACGACACCTTGACCATCACCGATATCAACAACTCCGGCGCCTTCGCCAGGACCTTGCACGACTTGTGGTCCGTCCGTCGGAAATTTCTTTAATAATGGTTTAGAAGTTTTATAACTGCAGTGTTCCGACCACATTACCGAGAAAATACCGATTTCAGTAAAGTTAGGGCGACGACCCATAATATCTTTAATCATGTCATACTCTTTATCTGTTAATCCCATTTCCTGATAGACTTTATCTTGTTCTACCAATTCAGGAGTAATCTCAGGCGCCTGCAACATAACGTTCCCTCCAGTTTTCTAACATTGATTGGAATAGTTTTAATCCGTCATCACTATTTAAGATTGCTTCTACCGCACGTTCCGGGTGTGGCATCATACCTAGCACATTTCCTTGTTCATTGATGATTCCGGCAATATCTGCGACAGAACCATTTGGGTTGTTTTCATACGTGAATACAATCTGATTATTTTCTTTTAATCTAGCGAGTGTCTCTTCATCACAGTAATAGTTTCCATCATGATGTGCGATCGGAATCGATACTACTTCGTCTTTTTCATATTTCGAGGTAAAAAGGGTATCATTGTTTTCCACGATTAAGTTTTCAAAATGACACATAAATTTCAGATTCTTATTGCGTAGCATTGCACCTGGCAATAAACCTGATTCTAGCAATATTTGAAACCCATTGCAGACACCGAGAATGGGAACTCCTTTGTCTGCTTGTTCTCGTAATTGCACAACGATATCAGATGTAGACGCGATTGCTCCAGAACGGAGATAATCACCGTAGGAGAAGCCACCAGGGATTAAAATCGCATCATAACCTTCCAAGTTTGCTTCTTGATACCAAAGCATATCTGCTTCTTCGCCCAGTGCATCCTTTGCTGCATAGTACATATCGCGGTCACAGTTGGAGCCAGGGAAGACAATTACAGCAAATTTCACTGAGCAACCCCCTCTTCTACTGTATATTTATAATTTTCGATAACTGGATTTGCGAGTAGCTTGTTACACATTTCTTCAATTTCTGCTTCAATATTTGCATCATCGTTCACTGTTAATTCTAAATATTTTCCAACACGAACTTCCTTCACATTGTCATAGCCTAATGTATTTAAAGAACCTTGTACGGCTTTACCCTGTGGGTCTAATACACCTTCTTTTAATGTAATGTGTACTTTTACTAGTTTCATTGTTTTGCCTCCAGTCTCGATAATATATTGTCATATACAGTAACTAAATCACCTAAATCTTCACGAAATACGTCTTTGTCCATCTTCTCACCTGTTCCGATATCCCAAAGACGGCAAGTATCAGGACTCACTTCATCTGATAACACAATCTCACTACTCGCATTGCGACCGAATTCCAATTTGAAATCGACAAGCTGTAAATTGATTTCTTTGAAGAAAGCTTGCAATTGCTCATTTACTTGAAGGGCCATTTTTTTAATTTTTGTCAGATCTGCTTCAGTTGCATCCGTTAATAATAACACATGATCGTCATTGATTAACGGATCACCAAGCTCATCTTTTTTATAAAAAAGTTCCACTAGTGGCGGATTGAAAATCGTTTTCTCTGTAATGCCTGTACGGCGGACGATACTTCCCGCCGCAACATTACGAATGACTACCTCAAGCGGAATAATCGTTGTTTTTTCTACTAGTTGTTCGGTCTCATTTATTGCTTCTTTAAAGTGACTATTAATCCCCTTTTGCTGGAGGTATTCGAATACTTTAGCAGAAATCAAGTTATTAAAACGACCTTTCCCTTGAAATTCCGCTTTTTTCTCGCCGTTAAAGGCTGTTGCATCATTTTTATAAGACAGGACTAATAAATTCGGATTATCCGCTACCGTAAATACTTGCTTTGCTTTTCCTTCATATAACAGCTTGTCTTTCATTGGATTCCTCTCCTTATGCTAGGCCAATTTTTTTGAAAATCTGATCAACATTTTTCAAATGGTACGTATAATCAAAACAATCATCTAATTGTTCTTTCGATAATGTACTATTAATACGCTCTTCTTGTTCAATCAGCTGACGAAATGGTGTGGCTGTCTCCCATGCTTTCATCGCATTCGGTTGTACGATGTCATATGCTTCTTCACGACTCATACCTTGATCGATCAACGAAAGTAATACACGTTGAGAGAAAATAACACCATACGTACGGTCAATATTACGTTTCATATTTTCCGGGAATACCGTTAAGTTTTTCACGATATTACCAAATCTGTTCAACATATAATTCAAGGCTATTGTTGCATCCGGTAAAATGACACGCTCTGCAGAAGAGTGAGAAATGTCACGTTCATGCCATAAAGACACGTTTTCATAGGAAGTGGTCATATATCCGCGAATAACACGGGCCATTCCTGTCATGTTTTCAGAACCAATTGGGTTACGTTTATGTGGCATTGCGGATGAACCTTTTTGACCTTTCGCAAAAAATTCTTCCACTTCTCTCGTTTCTGTTTTCTGTAAACCACGGATCTCCGTTGCGAATTTTTCGATAGATGTTGCGATCAATGCCAATGTGGACATATATTGGGCATGACGATCACGTTGTAACGTTTGAGTAGAAACCGGTGCTGGTTGCAACCCTAATTGTTCACAAACATATTGTTCAACAAATGGATCGATATTCGCATAAGTACCAACTGCACCTGACAGTTTTCCTGTTTCAATCACTTTAGCTGCCGCATCAAAGCGTTCAAGGTTACGTTTCATTTCTTCATACCATAGCGCCATTTTCAGGCCGAAAGTTGTCGGTTCTGCGTGAACACCGTGTGTACGTCCCATCATAACAGTATTCTTATGCTCGATTGCTTTATCTTTTAAAATCTCAATAAAGTTCACGATATCACGACGGATTAATTGGTTTGCTTGTTTTATCATATAGGAGAGTGCAGTATCAACAACGTCTGTAGAAGTAAGACCATAATGCACCCATTTCTTCTCTTCACCTAATGTTTCTGAAACGGCACGAGTGAATGCTACGACATCATGACGAGTCTCTTTTTCAATTTCAAAAATGCGGTCGATATGAAAAGAAGCATTTTCTCTAATTTTTTTGACATCCTCTTTTGGAATGATCCCTAATTCACTCCATGCTTCACATGCTAATATTTCCACCTCAAGCCATGCATTAAAGCGATTCTCATCTGTCCAAATCTTGCCCATTTCTTCTCTTGTATAACGTTCGATCATAAAATGTTTCCTCCTAGTTTTCGATTATCTTTTTTTCCACTAGTTCATTATATATGATTAAAGGATTGTCCCCAATAAATGTTACATGCCCCATTTTACGCAATGGCTTGTTTTCTGCTTTTCCGTACATATGAATGTGTGCATTAGAGTTGTCATCTAATTGACTGAAAAAAGGGTCTACATCTTTTCCAAGTAAATTAACCATTACTGCTCCACCATGAGAGTGAACGGGTATTAATGGTAATCCACAAATGGCTCGAACATGCTGCTCAAATTGTGAGACGTCACATGCTTCAATCGTAAAATGCCCTGAGTTATGTGGTCTTGGTGCTAATTCATTGATTAAGATATCTTCTCCACAAACGAACATTTCGATGGCGAATGTGCCGACAACACCGATCGTTTCTGCAATAGCTTTTGCCGCTTGCCGAGCTTTTTCGGCAATCTGTTCAGAAACTCGAGCAGGTGCAATTGTTGCGTGTAAAATATGATCACGATGGATATTTTCAGCTACTGGAAAATAAGAAATTTCTCCGGATTGTGATCGTGTGAAAACAATCGAGATTTCTTTATCAAAAGGTACCCATTTTTCTATAATTAAACGATCTGCTTGTTGTAGCATTTCAACTGCTGATTCAATATCTGTTTTATTAGTAAGTTTCACTTGGCCCTTTCCGTCATATCCTCCACGGCATGTTTTGGCAACAGAGGGGTAGCCAATTTGTTCAACTGCAATTTGTAATTCTTCGGTGGTTGTGACAATTGCAAAATCGGCAACTGGCTGATTACTATCAACCATTGCTTTTTTCTCTAATTCACGGTCTTGCGTAACCCTCAGCGAATTTGCCCCTTGTGGAAGAATTCCAGCGTCTTCTAAAATTTGTGCTGCTGTTAAATCAACATTCTCAAATTCGTATGTCACAACATCACTTTTCTTAGCCAGTTCTTTGACAGCATTTAAATCATCATAAGCTGCGACTATTTGCTCGTCAGCTACTTGGGCGGTCGGGCAATCTGGGGTAGGGTCGAGTACCATAACACGATATCCCATATGCTTAGCTACTGTTGTCATCATTCGTCCTAGCTGGCCACCACCAATAATTCCGATAGTAGACCCGAATAACAATTTATTGTTCTGCAAGATTGTCCCTCATTTCCGCTACTTTATCTTTTAATTGATTTTGATGATCAACTAATCGTGCTGCTGTTTCTTGATCTGTTGTGCCAATGATTTGCGCTGCGAGAATGCCTGCATTTTTCGCTCCCGCTTTACCGATGGCGACTGTGGCAACTGGTACACCGCCTGGCATCTGTACGATGGAATAAAGTGAATCGACACCGCTAAGTGTACTTGTTTTCACTGGTACACCGATGACTGGCAAAGTTGTCTTAGACGCGACCATACCAGGTAAGTGTGCTGCACCACCTGCTCCTGCAATAATTACTTTTAAACCTCTATCACGTGCAGTTTCGGCATATTCAAACATATCTTCCGGTGTTCTATGCGCAGAGATAACTTCTTTCTCATAACTAATGCCAAGCTCTTCCAACGCTTCACAAGTATGCTGCATCGTTTCCCAATCCGATATGCTCCCCATAATCACACCAACTTGTGCCATACAATCCCCACTTCCCTCTATTTAATATCTGTTTGAATCTTGTAATTAGTATATACTGCGAATTAGCATGAACTTGGATAGGTTCTTGCACATTTGACCTCGGACGGACATCTATTCCGCTATTCATCGAAAATCCCGTTCATTTAAACAGAAAGGAACTGAATAAAGGATTAAATGTCTGCTAGCACCGAAATACAGGTGTTATTCTAGCAAATAACGCACTAAATGTCCGCTCCGTTCATGGCAATTCATTAATCATTGGATACAAAAAAACCTATCCATTTCTCTATCAGGAGAGAAGATGAATAGGTGGTGATTCCATAACTATCCTGATGATTTTTCTCGATAAAATCATCGGTCATCTTCCCTCATAGTCCATCATTTACGGTGATGGGTAGAAACTTTTGAGCCGTATTCTCAAATTATATGAGGTAATTACTTTGTTAGGTTTTTTTACTACACTGTTATGATAACAAGAGCACTCGAATCCTGTCAACAAAAAATCGAACATTAAAATAATAGTTTATGTCAACGTTCGGTTTTCAAGAAGTTGCTCGTCTGAACTCTAATCAATAGGAAGTTTTAATACTAAAAAAAATACAAGAGCTTGCTGACCATCATCGCCATACAAGCTCCTGTTTTTATATCGTCCATTCATCATTCACCAATGCAATGAGTTTCCATTCACCTTGTTCATTTGGCTCAAAAACGACATGCAAGCTGCTCCAATCTAACTCTTCCTGACCTTCTTTATAAAATTCTACATGATGCGAATCTGGAAAGAATTCTTTAATATTATTGATCATATTTCCACGACTATCCGTGTTATCAAATGTTACCTCATCCGGATTAAGGTAATCAGCTTGATAAACATACTCTTCATGATATTCGACTGGAGTTAACTCAATAGGAAATCCACTACCATCTTCCACACCCCATACATACTCCTCTGTATCTTCCTTGAATGCCACTACTTCGCTTGGCTCAAAAACAAGATCATCTTCACTCACATTAACATATGGAGAATATAAGAGTCCCTTCTCCTCATGTACATAGTTTGCTAGCTCTTCAAAGTTTTGATTTGCTAATAATTCTATAATTTGATTTGCTTGCTCCTTTAATTTCGTTTCAACGTCTTCTTCTTTCTCTTCTTCACCTTTCTTATTAAAAAACACCGGTACAGCTTCCTGCTTATGATACTTCGTAAATGCCCTTGTTTCAACTGCACTTACTGAATTTGCATCTGTAGAATTAAGAATACCTGTGTAATTCAAAGTCATAATTGTTACTAAAAGAAAAACAACAGCTATCCCCCATCTAATACGATTCATAATCATCCTCCTTTAAATAGTTACAAACATTCAAAATTATTATTTACAAGAGGTTGATTATTATCATCAGAAAATTAAAAAGTACAGAATGAAGCGAACCATTCATGTATAGTAATGTCTCTTAATGTTCGTGTTTTACTAATTTTGCATCAAATACTATCTTTCTGCCATTAGGAACAGGTTGACCATTTTCTTCTATAAAAATTGGTTCCTCCACCCGCCTTGTCGGCTGATACCCTTCTTGATTTATTCTATCTAAGCAATCATCAATGGTTTCATTCTCCATTACTTCGAACTTCTTCTTGGTTGGCTTGTTGTTGTTCTTCTGCTTTTTGGACACTTTTGCGAATCCTCCCTCTCTTAACTTGTTTTACCCAGAACCCACCATGGATTTGTTTTGGCTCGTAGGCGATAATAAAGGCTTTCGGATCAATCGATTTAATCGTTTCGTATAAATGAAGCTCATATTTTCGCGGTGATAAAATTTGCATCGATAACCGGTCGCCGTCCATGCCGTACGCATACCAACTCGTTACGCCATAGCCTTTATCCCTTAACTGTTTTGTAAATGAGATATCTGGATCTGATGAAATCACATTTACCGTAATATATCCAAGCGCTAATTTTTCTTCTATTTTTGAACCGATGACTACACCAAGGCCATACCCCAACCCGTAAGCCACTAGATTTTGAATCTCTCCTAAGTTATCTAACACGATGCCAAGACCTAGCGTATAGATCATGATTTCGAATATACTGATTGCTCCGGCAATATATCGTCTACCTTTTAGCATAAGAATTACTCTTAATGTGGATAACGATACGTAGACAATATTGATGATCATTATAATAACAATCATCATAAACGCGTTTTCAAGCATTTTAATACACCTCCGCTAATGCACAACGATTTGTCAAAGTCATATCTTATAACATAGCGAAACCATTTTATCACAGCAAAAAGAGAAAAGGGAGAGATAATTTTGGATCCGTTTCAACATATGCATGATTGGAAAGATAACTTAGATCAATTCTTTGGCGGTAACTTTTGGGACGACTTTGAACATATGATTAAACCGCCAATTCCAGCCGTTAATATGTACGAATTAGACAATGAAGTAATCGTTTATGTTAATTTGCCCGGAATCAAGGATCGTAAACAAGTGAAAGTTTACGTTGATTATGATGTATTGGAATTAAAGGGGACGCTTTTTCCTGTTAAACAATCGGGGAAATTAATAAAGCAGGAAATCTTACATGGAGAATTCTCGAGAAAGGTTGACTTACCTTTTCCAGTTAGGGAGGATCGTATTACGGCGACATTGAAACAAGGTTTGATGACGATCCACCTTCACCGACTGGTAAATAATAAGAAGAAAAAACATGCCATTGACATTGAGGAATTTGAGGAGTAGATGATAAAAACAGGAGAAACCATCAGTGTCGTCTCTCCTGTTTTTCCATATTATTCAATAGATACCCATGATTTCGTTTCTGATGATTTCTCTACTGCTTCCAAGATGACTTGGTTCTTCACACCGTCTTCAAAGTTTGGAGCAGGTTGGTAGTCTTCTGCGATACCACGGAAAAATTCATCAATTAAATGGATAAAGGTATGTTCATATCCAATAATATGTCCTGGTGGCCAATATGCTCCAGCATATGGATGGACTTCTTCGGTACAATTGATCAGGCGAAAGCCTTGTGTACCCTCCTCATCATCCGCAAAATAGACTTCTAAATTATTCATGTTTTCCATATCCCAACGGATCGAGCCTTTTTCACCGTTAATTTCGAATTTGTTTTTGTTGCGGTTTCCTCCAGCAAATCGAGTTGCCTCAAATGTACCTAATGCGCCATTTTCAAAGCGAGCAAGAAAGGCTACAGCATCATCAACGGTTACTTCACCCATTTCATTTGTATCACCTTTGGCACTAAGCCCCCCAGTCATCTCGCCGATTGGACGCTGTTTAATGAACGTTTCCATCGTGCCAGTGATTTCCGCAAATTCACCAATTAAGAAGCGAGCAAGGTCAATACTGTGAGCGCCGATATCACCTAACGCACCAGATCCGGATACTTCTTTTTTCAGTCTCCATACCAATGGGAAATTGGGGTCCATTATAAAATCTTGTAAATAATTTGCTCGATAATGATAGACACGGCCTATTTTACCGTCTTCCAATAATTTTTTGGCATATTGAACAGCTGGTGCGAAGCGATAATTATGGCAAATCATATGTTTTACACCATTTTCTTCAACCGCTTGAAGCATTTCTTTTGCTTCCTCTACAGTTAGTGCTAGTGGTTTTTCGGTAATAATATGTTTTCCTGCTTTGGCTGCTGCAATCGCAATTTCAGCATGAGTATGGTTCGGTGTTACGATATCGATCACATCAATATCGTCTCGCTCGATTACCTTTTTCCAATCCGTTTCATAGCTTTCCCAACCCATTTTCTCTTGGGCTTCTTTGACCGCTTCTACGTTCCTACCAGCAATCACTTTTAACTCCGGTACTAGCGGATTATCAAAGTAAAAGGGAAGATCACGATAAGCATGGCTATGTGCTTTACCCATAAACTGATAACCAATCATACCGATTCTTACTTTTTGTTTTACGCCCACCACATTTCACCAACCTTTTC
The DNA here is from genome assembly GCF_010994055.1 of Gracilibacillus thailandensis. NCBI lineage: Bacteria > Bacillati > Bacillota > Bacilli > Caryophanales > Bacillaceae > Gracilibacillus > Gracilibacillus thailandensis. Next base: position 32,906 of record NZ_WJID01000047.1, read on the forward strand.
TTTAATTAAAGCTTTTTTCAGAACTGCTACTGCTTTTTGGAATCCTTCCTCAACAGACATTAAGCTGTCTTCATGTTCAATACTTACAGCACCTTGATAGCCTACTAGTTGTAGCGCACTAATGATTCTTTTCCACTCTTCTTCACCATGTCCATAACCAACAGTACGGAAAATCCAAGAACGATTTAGTTCATCACTATATGGTTTTGTGTCTAACACACCATTTGCCGCTGTGTTTTGCGGATCAATTGCCGTATCCTTCGCATGGAAATGGAACAACGCATCATGCTCTCCAAGCTCTTTAATGTTAGCGACAGGATCCATTTGCTGCCAATATAAATGACTTGGATCAAAGTTGACACCGATATTTTCCCCACATGCATCACGAAGCTTCAAAGCGGTTTCATTATTATACACGACAAATCCTGGGTGAGGTTCAATGGCAATACGGACATTGTGTTGTGCGGCAAAATCATTTTGCTCTTTCCAGTATGGAATGACTTTTTCTTGCCATTGCCATTCTAAAACTTCTGGATGATCTTCTGGCCATGCAGCAGTCACCCATACTGGATATTGAGAATACTCCGATTCTCCTGGGCATCCGGAAAAGGTAACTACCGTGTCGACACCGATCTTCTCGGCTAATAACACTGTCTCTTCAAACTGTTGATGATGTTGACCGGATATATTTTGATTAGGATGTAATGGATTACCGTGACAACTAAGTGCACTAATTTCAATATTTCTTTCGGTAAAAGCTTGCTGAAATGCCGCTAGTTTTGCTTCATCCGCCAAAAGCTCTGCCGGATTACAGTGGGCATTCCCTGGATATCCTCCTGTCCCTATTTCAACAGCTTCCAACCCTGCGTCCTTTACCTGATCAAGTGCTTCTTCTAACGACTTATCACCAAACAAAACAGCAAATACTCCTAACTTCATTCCATTCACCTCATTTAATAATTTTTTGAGCGGACATTTAGTACGTTATTTAGTTGAACAATAGCCTATTTTCGATGTTGGCGGACATTTAATCCCTTATTTGGTAGATTTCATTAAAAATCAGCATTAATTTCGATGAATAGCGGAATAGATGTCCGCTGATACCCTGAAAACGTCATTTTTGTCACAAATAGCGGAACAAATGTCCGTTTGCATTCTGTCCAGGTTTACCTGAAGATCACGTTTTTTTATTAAAAAATGTTTCATCAATGCCTATTGGTAATGGTTCGGGTTGTTTGCAACTGCTTGTTAAAACATAATGTTTATTGTCTCGTGATGCATCATGTACCCCGTGCATAATATCAAGTACATGAAACGCCAGCTGTCCATCTGTTCTTGCCGTACGCTTATTCTCAATGGCATCAACCATATCTGCGACACCCAACCCACGGCTATTATCACTAAAACCGTGTGTCAAAGGTACTTCTGACCATTCTTTATGCTCTTTTCTTCTTACATAAACAGGACCACCAAAATTATTCGGATCCGGGACAGAAATCGTACCTTCCGTACCGTAAATTTCAATTTTCGGAAGCTGATGGTGCCAAGTATCAAAGCTTGTAATAATAGAAGCAACTGCGCCAGATTCAAAATCAAGTACACCGTTAATCTGCGTCGGAACTTCTACTTGAATTTTTTTACCGTAATTCGGTTCACTCGTGATCGTTCTTTCCTTGTAAGTCATTTGAGCAGATCCAGTAATGCGCGATACCGGTCCCATCAAATTGATAAGAGCCGTTAAATAGTACGGCCCCATGTCAAACATTGGACCGCCGCCTTCTTGATAATAGAAGGTAGCGTCTGGATGCCAGCTCTCATGACCCGGAATCATCATAAATGCTGTGGCAGAGATTGGCTTTCCAATCCAACCATCATCGATCAACTTACGTGACGTTTGAATCCCTGCTCCTAAAAAGGTATCTGGTGCATTACCAATATATACCCCTTTTTCCTGTGCCACTTCTAACATCCGCTTACCGTCTTCTCGGCTAACTGCTAACGGCTTTTCGCCATAAACATGCTTACCATTTTCTAATGCTTGAATTGCTATTTCTGCATGAACTGCTGGAATTGTTAAATTAATAACTAACTCAATATCTGAATCCGCTAACAATTCTTCTGTTGTGTATGCCTTCGGAATTCCGAATTCCTGGGCACGTTCCTCTGCACGTTCTTTTACAATATCTGCAACTGCCTCGATCTCGTAATTGCCAAACCTTGCTGCGTTCTGTAAATAAATACGACTGATATTCCCACAACCTATAATTCCAACCTTCATGTTGACTCCCCCTTTATCTACTTGCCCAAGTCATTCCGTTTCTCATTAATTGCATTACTTCTGGCATACGGACAATTTCAGCTACATGACCTAACCCACAGTAATAAACTTTGCCTTCGCCCCATTTTTTCGTCCAGACTACCGGCATATCTACTTCTCCATTGGTCTGGTAAGGTCCTTCTGCTACCGGAAAACGCGTTGTCGCATGCACCTTTACAGCAGGGTCAACATGCATATAATATTGTTCCGATACAACGGTAAAATCCTCCATCCCTTCTGTTAATGGGTGATCTGGATCTACAATATGTACGTGATAGGAAACCCCGTCATTACCCGGATGTGCTACCCATTGGCCGCCAACCATAAATTGATAGTCAACTTCCCAGCGGAATGAATCTCCCATACCGCCATGTAAACCGGCTAAACCTGTACCTTGAGCCACTGCGTCTAATAGAGGTTGCAGTTGTTCTTTTTCGATTGTACCTTGTGTCCAGTTCGGAACAATTAAGTCATATTGGGTTAAATCATCTTCTTGTAATGTCGTTAAGGTATCCGTTATCTTAACTTCGAACCCTTCTTCCTCCAAAATTCCACCTAATATATCTGCCACTTCTTTTGGTTCATGACCTTCCCAGCCACCTTGAAAAATGAGTGCTTTCTTCATGACTATCCCTCCATTAGTAATCTTTTATAGTGAAAATAATCAAAATCTGCATGTTTGCGCTGACCACTTAAATCTTGTGCGGCCACTCCAACAAATGTTCCAGTAAAACGAATGTATTCTGCGTCATCATCGGAAAGATGCCCTATATCTATTTGTTCTCCGATCGTTTGCCAGTTTCCTTCTTCTGTCGCGTAAAAGAATTGTAAAAGGTGGTGATGAATCTCTGCTTTTAAATATATTTCCCTGTTTTCTGGTAATGCGACATCTTTGTCGAGCAGTTCATCATACTCACCATACTTCGTTTCGATGATACCTAAACATTTACCATGCTCCTCATGCTCTGTTACTCGTAAATAGACATGATCATTGGTATCATAGTAAATCATTAAGCCTGCCATTTGTTGAAAATGATCGGGATGGAAATCAATTTTGGTTTCGACCTCTACATCAAAATGTTCCAACCTTCTCATCAACATACTTTGTCGATGGAACGAACTTACTGATTCTTCACCAAACAAACGTAAATAACTAGGCCTGTCTGTTAAGTTAAACCACTCTCCATCAAAGGTCCGTCTCAATGCATTCCAATATTTTAGTAGCTTATTATCATTAAAATCATCGTAGTCTGGCAGTTTCTCCACTTCAAATTCTGGTAGATTAGGAGCTTCGACAGTAGTGCTAGGATGTGGTCCATTTACAACTCTAATCCAGTCATCATCTGTCCAATAGCATTTCTGTATCGCTGTTTCTCTTCCTAATATGCACTTGTCATCCATAACAGGGCGTCCACATAAATGGGCGATATACCATTCACCGTCTTGTGTCTCTACAAAACAACCATGCCCCGCTTTTTGGAGCTGATTTTCTTGCGATTTATCAGAAGTTAGAATTGGATTAGTTGGATCCACTTCATATGGGCCATCAATCGATTTGGAACGTGCTACTGTTGCTGCATGGGTATACCATGTCCCACCTTCAGCAGTTAACAAATAATAGTAGCCGTTTCGCTTATATAAATGTGGGGCCTCTGTTAATCCTAGTTCTGTACCTCTAAAAATATTCTTAATCGGGCCAATTAATTTTTGCTCAGTAGGCGAATACTCCTGTAAAGCAATACCCGCAAAAGAATTCGTTCCTTTGCGATGGTCCCAAATCATATTGACGAGCCACTTCTTACCATCGTCATCATGAAAAAGAGAAGGATCAAACCCACTACTGTTGAGATAAATAGGTTCTGACCATGGTCCCTCGATATTCTGTGCTGTTACGAGAAAATTATGAGTGTCTTTAAATGCTCCCTGTCTGCTTTTGACATCCGTGTAGATTAAGTAAAAAACACCATCGGCATAAGACAAGCATGGCGCCCAAACGCCTCCTGAATTAACATTACCTAACATATTTAACTGTGATTCTCTTGTTAACGGATAACCTGTTAGCTCCCAATTTATTAGGTCTTTAGAATGATAGATTTGCACACCTGGAAACCACTCGAAGGTGGAAACGGCAATATAATAATCTTCTCCCACTCTTACAATTGACGGATCAGGATGGTAGCCAGGCAAAACCGGGTTTGTTATCGTTTTCATTTTTACCTCCTTAGCCTTTTCACTGAACTTGCTATAAGTCCAGTTACTATTTCCTTATGCTATAAAGTATACCAATAAAAAAGGGAAACTTCCAAGTGTAAGGGCTCACATAATTAAGAATTTGTTCTATAATATAAAACTAACTTTTATATTATTGACACTATCCCTTATTACTTCTATACTTACACTATGTTATGTAAACGCTTTAAAATGGAGAGGGGTTCTTTATGGATAAACTTGATCATTTGATGCATCATCCCGAAGACACTTATGATATTAAAACCGTTGCACGAGGGCCAATCGGAAAATTACCTCTAACAGATAATATGCTGAGAAAATCACCAAGCGGAAATTTATTTGGGCTCTCACAAAATGTAGGTATGGGATGGAGTCCAAATAGGTTAGATGGAAAACAGGTATTATTGTTAAGTACACAAGGTGGTTTAAAGGATGCAGACGGTAATCCATTAGCTTTAGGTTATCATACAGGCCATTGGAAAGTAGACATTTTAATGAAAGAAGCAGCCAATGAAGTTAGTCAACATGCAGGTATTCCTTTCGCTGCATATGTTAGTGATCCATGTGATGGAAGATCCCAAGGAACGACCGGTATGTTCGATTCCTTTCCTTATCGTAATGATGCCGCCATGGTTTATCGTCGCTTAATCCGTTCGTTACCAACCCGAGATGCCGTTCTTGGTATAGCTACCTGTGATAAAGGATTACCTGCCATGATTATTGCATTAGCATCGATGCATGATCTGCCTACGGTGGTTATTCCAGGAGGTGTCACGTTACCACCGCTATACGGTGAAGATGCCGGGAAAGTGCAAACTATTGGCGCCAGATATGCTAATGATGAATTATCATTAGAAGAAGCTGCTGAATTAGGCTGTATGGCTTGTGCGACTCCTGGCGGCGGATGTCAATTCCTTGGTACAGCCGCTACAGCACAAGTCATTGCCGAAGCATTAGGTATGACAGTTCCTCATGCCGCACTAGCACCGTCTGGACAGAAAGTATGGAAAGAGATGGCTCGTCAATCAGCAAGAGCCATTATTGCGATGGAAGACGAACAACTAACAACAAAAGATATCGTGACCGATGATGCCATTCATAATGCAATGGTGGTGCACGCTGCTTTCGGTGGATCTACCAATCTATTATTACACATCCCTGCCATAGCCCATGCAGCTAAATGTAAAACACCGTCATTGGAAGATTGGCACCGCATTAACAAAGAAACCCCTCGTCTTGTGAGTGTTTTACCAAATGGGCCAACACCACACCCAACCATTCGCGCCTTTCTTGCAGGAGGAGTTCCAGAAGTCATGTTACATCTACGTAATCTAGGTTTATTACGTGAACAAGTTATGACGGTTACTGGTCATACACTGCAAGAAAATTTGGATTGGTGGGAACAATCTGAACGCCGTCAGAGAATGAAGCAAAAGTTAAAAGAAGCTGATCAAATCGATGCGGACGAAGTCATTATGTCAAAAGAAAAAGCAATACAACGCGGATTAACTTCTACCGTCACCTTTCCTACCGGCAACATTGCACCTGAGGGAGCCGTTATTAAATCTACATCTATTGATTCATCAAGATTAGACGAACAGCAAGTTTATTACCACAAAAGCGAAGCAAAGGTTTTTACTAGTGAGGCAAGTGCTATCGAAGCAATCAAGACACAACAAATTAAAAAAGGCGACATCATGGTTCTTACTGGCTCTGGTCCATTAGGGACAGGGATGGAGGAAACATATCAGGTTACCTCTGCGTTAAAACACTTATCCTACGGTAAATTTGTAACATTGATTACGGATGCCCGTTTTTCAGGCGTATCGACAGGTGCTTGTATTGGTCATGTTGGACCAGAAGGGTTGGCAGACGGTCCTATCGGCAAACTACAAGATGGTGATTTAATAGAAGTTCGAATCGATGCCAAAAATCTTGAAGGATCGATTAACTTTATCGGGAAACCACAACAAGAGGTATCTCCTGCAGAAGGTGCTGACATTCTTGCTTCTAGAGGTAGGAATGCTAATATTAAACCATCGGACAATTTACCCGATGACACCCGTCTCTGGGCTGCTTTACAGAAAGTAAGCGGCGGAACTTGGAAAGGCAGTGTCTATGATGTCGACCGGATTATCGAGGTGTTGGAGGCTGGGGAGAAAGCATTAGAAAAAGAGAAAGAAGCTCACACCAGTCGCTTTTAGAGCGCCACCTAGTTTCTTAGTGCTTCGTGGATGCGACTCACCATACCCATACTTTTCCACATAGCCAATTTTTATAATTTTCTATACTATGAAAAAGCAGAAACTCAATTCATTTGGTTTCTGCTTTCTCTACGTGAATTTAGATTTTATCCTTTAAGAAAAACCGTTTTTGTAGTTGTAAAGAACTCTTTCGCTGCTTGACCTTGTTCTCGCGAATAAGAGCTGGATGCTTTCATTCCTCCAAATGGTGCCTGCAATTCTACCCCTGCTGTTTCCGAATTAATACGAACTAGTCCTGCTTCAATATCATCGATAAAGGATAGAATATGATCAATATTTTTAGTGAAGATCGAAGCACTAAGCCCAAACTCCACATCATTAGCTAAATCAATTGCTTCTTCGACTGTATCTACTTTCATTAAAGCTAGAACAGGTCCAAAGATCTCTTCTTGAGCAATGGTCATATCAGTAGTAACATCCTCAAAAATAGTCGGTTCTATATAGTAACCATCTTTTAAATTTCCTTCTGTTAATTGATTACCACCAAGTACTAATGTTGCTCCTTCTTCTTGTCCTTCGGCAATATAATGCTTGACAGTGTTAAATTGGCCTTCGCTTGCACATGGCCCCATCCAAGTTGATGCTTCCATGCCATCGCCTACTTTAATGTCTTGTGCTTTTTCCATTAAGCGTTGTTTGAATTGCTCATAAATACTAGATTGGACAATAACACGACTGCTACAAGTACATTTCTGTCCGGTAGATTTCAGACCACCACTAAGTGTCGCATCTACCGCTGCTTCAACATCTGCATCCTCCGCTATTATTATTGGGTTTTTACCACCCATCTCAAGTTGATATTTACCACCACGAGCGGCTACAATTTTTCCAATGTTTTTCCCTACTTGATTGGAACCTGTAAATGTAACAGCATGGACATCAGTGTGCTCCGCTAAGCCTTGACCGATAACAGAGCCACTACCTGTTACAAAATTAATAACTCCTGCCGGAAAACCAGCTTTATCAAAACATTCGATTACCTTAGCAGCCGTAACCGCCCCTTCTGTTGCAGGCTTTAAGACAACGCTATTACCGTAAATTAAAGCAGGTGCCATTTTCCAAATTGGAATTGCTACTGGGAAATTCCACGGGGTAATCACACCAACAACTCCAATAGGTACACGTTTACTAAACATGAGTGCGCTTGCATCTGTAGATGGTATGACATCACCATCAGAACGCATCCCTTCACCTGCATAATATTTAAGGATTTGAATGCCACGATTCGTTTCTCCTTTTGCTTCAGGTAAGGATTTCCCCATTTCTTTCGTCATGGTTATGGCGATCTCTTCCAAATTTTCCTCTAACATTGCTGCCGCTTTGTATAGATAATTTCCTCTTTCAGCCCCTGCTAATTTTCGCCATGCTTTTTGGGCTTTTTTGGCTTGCGCTACGGCCTCATCTAATTCAGATATCGTTGAATTTTGCACACTTCCGACTACTTCATGTTTATTGGCTGGATTGTAGCTTGCCAACACTTCACCTGACACTGTTTCTTTCCATTCTCCACCAATGTAATTCAAGTATGCTTTGTCACTCATGTAAGACTCTCCTTTTTGTTAATATTGCTGGCTAATTTAACGGGATTTCTTAATACACCTATTGATTCAATTTCAATTTCGATGACATCTCCCTCCTGTAATGTGAAGCTATCATCTGGAATGATACATGTTCCTGTAAGTAAAGTTGTTCCATCGACAATGTCATTATCCTTTATTAAGTAGGAGACTAATTCGTTATAATTCCTTTTCAACATTGAGGTATTCGCGGAACCTTTCGATATTACTTCACCATCACGCTGAATGCGGCATTCAATTTCTAAACTATAAGGATCTTCTATTGTATCCGCTAACACAATTGCTGGACCAATGGAACAAGAGTGTTTCCACATCTTAGCCTGTGGTAAATAAAGTGGGTTCTCTCCCTCAATATCTCGACTACTCATATCATTTCCAATGGTATATCCTAAAATTTCTCCATCTGCTTTTACCACTAATGCTAATTCAGGCTCTGGTATTTGCCAAGTGGAATCTGATCTAATTCCGACAGGTTCTTCTGGACCTATTAATCTACGGGCAGTAGACTTTAAGAAAATTTCAGGTCTCTTGGCATCGTACACCTTATCATAAAATGAATTGGTTTGTACTTTTGCTTCTCTGTTTCTTGCTTCTTTACTTTTTAAATAGGTTACTCCTGCAGCCCATACTTCATCTGACACAACAGGTGCTAATAACTCTAAGTCAGATAAACCTAGTGAGATTGGCTGCTTATTTATGATTTCCTCTTCAATCATTTGACTGCAACTTTTGTCGGCTTTATCAGCTTTACGTATCAAATCTTGAAATGAACCTGCAGATAACTCATAGATTCCATTGTCATAAGTAATCACAGCTAACTGACCTACACTAGAATCTTTTTTGAATCGGATGATCTTCATTTTACTCTCCTCCCATCTGTTAAATAAAAAAGATAACGATTATTCCCTCCTTTAGTTTTATAATATAAAACTAAGTTCTTCAATATAGTAATTAAAAAAATTTATCCTTCTACAGATAAATTTTCCTATTACCTAACGCTCGAGAAATTTCGGAACACGTTCGTTTCAGTGTAGTTACGATTTCTTGTTCTAAAGTTGGTGTAATCGTTTGTTTTGTAGTAGAAATACTAATAGCCGCCACTACATTATTGGCATGATCAAATATGGGCACTGCAATACAGTAAATACCTGGTTCATTTTCCTCATTATCTATCGAATAACCTTGCGTCCTTACTTTTGTTAGTTCATCTAGGTATACCTGTTTGTCTGTAATCGTGTTAGCCGTTTGGACAAAAAACTCATAATCTTGTAAAAGTTCATCTATTTCCTCTTGTTGTCTAAATGCCATTAAAGATTTTCCAACAGCACTACTGTGAATAGGAACCCGTTTCCCAATTCGGGAGTAAACTACTGCTGATGCGCCTTCGACCTTATCAATATAAACACCATACATACCTTCTAGGATAACCAAATGTGTTGTTTGACCGGTTGTAACAGATAGATCAATCAGGAATTTTCGGGCTATCTCTCTTATGTCCATACTATTTAACATAAATTGACCTCGTTCCAGCAATTTCAACCCTAAGCTATATTTCCCACTATCCGTATCCTGTTTAATATAATTATGCTCTTTTAATGTTTTTAATAACGAATGTGTTGTACTTTTATTTAAATCTAATTTCCTACTGATTTCTGTAATTTTCATTTCACTGTTGTGTTCATTAAATAAATCAAGGATTCTTAATGCTCTATCGACAGACTGGATGATCGGCATATTTATGTAACCTCTTTCATCATTTGCTTTTCTAAGATTATATCATATTAGTTTTATATCATCAAAAGTTTTTTAAAATAGTTAAACTCATTTATATCAGCCTATTATAAGAATAAGCGACAGTAGTCTATTAAACTATTACCTATTTATATTTTTTTCGTCCAAATGAAGCTTATCCAATATATTGGTCCATATTCCTTTATCTTCTTCCGCATATACTACGAGTGATACATGGAGAAGGAAGGAGAATCACTCGTTTGTTCTCATTCAATAGATTCCCAGATGACAACAAATCCCTTAATCTTTTTTCTTCCTACTCATAATGAATAACTTGGATGAAAGGGTGAGTAATGGGGAAATGGGGAAAATTTGCAGCAACTGTCATTCATCTGTTTGCTCTCAGGCACCAGATTGTAATTTTGTAATGGACCAAGTTTGTGTTGGTTGGAGTTCTCCTCAAGGCGTTTCACAGGATATATATGTCGCTTCCGGCTTGAATATAGTAGCTTCAGGTTACTTGGCATATGATGACGGTGATTCAGATTTTGTAACTTAGCTTTTTCAATGGTGGTGAACTAGTGGGTGGGCCACTAACAGTATATGAGGGTAGTAGTGTAGCATTTACCAGTATTAATTTTACTCGAATCGAAGTAACTGTACCGCCGGGAGCTGAAGGCGATATAGCAATAGGACAATTATGTATTACGCCTCGTTACCAAATAGAATGTGATTTTTAGTTCTATTGTTTTTGACTCTGTTAGCCATACTTCACTGATAACTGTGATCTGTTTTTCGGAGGTAGTTTTTCTGCATAAAAATTATTAAAGAGGTGATGATTCATTGTCAGGAATTAATTTTCATGATAGTAGTGGAGGATGTGCACGTGGACCTCGAGGGCCTGAGGGACCGGTTGGACCGGCTGGACCTGAGGGGCCGGTTGGACCTCAAGGACCGGCTGGACCTGAGGGAGCCGAGGGACCGGTTGGACCTCAAGGACCGGCTGGACCCGAAGGACCCGCTGGACCGGTTGGACCTCAAGGACCTACTGGACCTGAGGGACCGGCTGGACCGATCGGACCTGAAGGGCCTGCTGGACCTGAGGGACCGGCTGGACCGATCGGACCTGAAGGGCCTG